>JABUTU010000057.1 GCA_021443545.1 Marinilabiliaceae bacterium
GGTGTCTCTCAAATCAAAGAGCAGTTTGACTTTGATGTCGTCGGATCTCAGACTACAATTAATGCTTCTACAGCTCATACATTTGACACTTCATACACCGATTTCACTGATTATCTCTGTTATGGCGACGAGATAAATGTTGAGATAGGCAATGAAGATTATCCTTTCGGAACTTCAGAGAGTTACAAGGGTAATAAATACTTTGCAAAGTACTCATGGAGATTGTCCGAGATGGACTATTATACCACTGTTGAGATAGCTAACTATGGTGTTGTTGGAACTGATACTAAGAGTTATTCTAACAATGCACTCGCATTAGGTACGCAAAGCCGACTTTGGGCAGTCATGCCATTTGTTGATTATTACTATACAGATGCGACAGGAACAAAAGTCTGTTCGTCAACATATCAGATGAGTCCAAGTTTTCAGTTCTACTATGAGGCTCCTGTTGAGACATCCATTCAATTGAATGGTAGTTCAGCATCATCAATTACAATATGTGATGGCGACGATGTTCAGGTAGACTTTCAGTTTACCAAGGACGGCTTCGATTATTTTGATGTATGGGTTGGCTTATACTCAGTAGACGGAGGTGGTGTTGAGACTTTGGTCTGGGAGAATGACTATCTGGATAACATGGATGATTTCTATTATGTTCTGCAAAATCTCTTGGTTACATCTAAGAAAGATACCCAATATAATTACAGACTAAAGGTAAAGGATATTACTAATAAGTATGCCGACAACAATCCTTCAGCTTGCGAGAGTCCCTCTGTAGATTTCACTGTTCTTGTACTTGAGAAAGATGCTACTGTGACGCTTAGCTCAACTGGAAATCATTGTGAAAACGAAGATGTGGTTGTCACTATGGAGAGTGTGGCAACGAGTGGTACTGTTGCTAACTATACATATCAGTTGCGCCGTAAAGAACAAGGAGCATCAGATGCTACTGCAATTGATATCGCTACGAACGATGGAGGCAATAAGACTCACTTCACAGTGACCGATGCTTCAGTCCCTGCTGGAGATTATACATACCTAATGTATATATCAAATAAAGGTGAGTGTGAGTATTTGGCAGGACAAGTTGATGTAACTGTTAACGTTAATCCTACAGGTGCGACAACAGATGATGAGATTTGTCTAAATCAGGTAGCTACGATCTCTGTAGAAGTTTCAAATGTAGCACAGCAACCAACTGGTTCTACATATACATATCTATGGTCTACAGGTGCTACGGGTGATGGCGCTTCTTTGCCAACATCAAGTGCAACATGTACACCTACTTCTACAACTGATTATACTGTTAAGATAACAAACAATTTGACGGGATGTTCTTCTATTGATCCACAGCCTCAGGCAACAGTAGTTGTAAATCCACTTCCTGATATCGATAAGATTAATGGTCCTACAGCAGCATGTTTGAATGCTACAGTAGATTACACAGCAGTTTTGAAATCGTCATATTCGCCTAAATCAGAACCGATTACCTATACTTGGAAGAAGACTCCAACAACAGCGGAGGGGACAGCACAGACTGTTACAAATACAACTGGCAAGTGGTCGTTTACATTAGATGCACCATACAAGGTGACGGTAACGGCGAAGGATGCTAAGTCTTGTGATTCAGGAACTGCAGGAGAGATAGTAACTATTGTCAATCCACTTCCAGATTTTGCACCGTCGTGTGCACCAACATGTTCAGGCTCTGTTGCCACCATCTTGATGAATAATGCTGATGCAAGAGTCTTGACATATACATTTACAGCAATTACAGCTGGAGCGCCAGCCATAACGGGTTCAACGGCAGATTCATATACTGTTACGACGCCAAGTGTTTCAGTTGTAACAGATTACGAATATTCAGTTTTGGCAGAGGATGACCTTGGGTGTCAGAGCACGCAGCAGTTCACGATGCGTGTTAACCCATTGCCAACGATAACATCAGCAACGGTTGATAAGGCAAAGCAGTGTTTAGGACAACCTATAAAATTGTCAGTTGCTGCTAATTCAAATATAACAAATAAGACACTTACCTATGAGTGGTTTGAGGATGGTGTCACAATACCATCAAGCAATACCAAGACACTGACATACACACCAACAACCTCAGGAGACCATGTTTATACCGTGGTTGTTAAGGATGTAAATGGTTGCGAAGCCAGCGAAGATGTCAATGTTACTATATATGAGATAGCTACAGTTACGGCGCAGGCCGACCCTGAAGCTATATGTGTAGGCGAGACTTCAGAGATAAAGGCAATACTCTCATCTGGCTCTGCTTCTGACTATTCATTCAAGTGGTCAAACAACAAAACGACTCAGGACATAGTGGTTAATCCTACTACAACCACATCTTATACTGTGACTGTGACGCAGAATGCAACTGGATGTAAGGTTGTTTCAAATGCTGCAGAGGTGGCAGTCAATAAATTGCCAGAGTTCACAATCACATTTGATCCAGATGAGGTTTGCGAGGGTGTTGTTACTTCTGTCACTATGAAGATGGTCAGTGCAGGTAGTGCAACCATATCATCATATACTTATGTGAGTGGTGGAGATGATTTCACAGCAAGTGGTACTTTAGGAGAATACAATAGTAAGGCTGGTAAATCATGGTCTGCTAATACAACATATACATACAAGGCTACAAGCGATAAGGGATGTATCTCATTACCTGTTGCAGGAACGCTTAAAGTGAGCCCGAAACCTGCTACGCCATCCTTCGCCATTTCTCCAACAGAGATTTGTGCTGGAGATGCGACTACAGAGGTAAAACTTACAGTCGACTCGCCAAAGTCAGGTATGACATACTATTGGTATGAGGGTGCAACTCAGATAGGCGTAGGCACAACTCATAAGTTAGCGACAAATCCATCATCAACGACTGTTTATAGTGTGAAGGCTGTAAGTGCATTTGGATGCGAGAGTGATCTTGGAAATAATACACTTGTTGTTCATCCACTTCCTACAGTAACTATAACAGGCACAGATATTATCTGTCTTAATGAAGAGACGGTATTAACAGCTAATCCTGTTGCTGGAGATGGAGGTACATTTGCGGCTAATGGCTATACATGGTACGCTGACGGCGTTGTGATTTCTGGAAAAACAACTCAATCTATCACTGTTAAACCAACTGTAACTACCGTTTATACTGTTAAGGTATCAGAATCTACAAAATGTGAGGCAGTTTCTGCAGACTATACAGTCACAGTAAATAAGCTGCCAACATTTACGATGAAGTTCAGTGAGGAGTATGTATGTGCAGAGAATCCTACAGAGCTACACATATTGATGACACCTATTGCAGGTTCACCTGTAATCACTGGTTACGCTTATGTAAGTGGTGGTGACATATTTACAACGGAAGTTTCGTTAGGCGACTATAAGACATCTGCGACTCAGACATGGTCATCTAACCAAACCTATTGTTATACAGCAACAACAGCTGATGGATGTTATTCATCGACTCCAGTGTGCGCTACCCTTGAGGTTAAACCTAAACCAGCCACACCTATTGTTACGCTTGATCCAGCTGTTGTATGTGAAGGAAGTACAGATCCAATTACTGCAACGATAAGTAATTACGAAGCTGGCCTGACATATGAGGTATTTAAGGGAACTGAAATAACGCCTTTTGCCACTATTACTACTGGAAAAACATTCCAAATAACAGATATTCCTTCAGTAGATACATCATATCGCATTATGTCGCACTCATCATCAGGGTGCTATAGTGATGAGGGCACATTTACTCTTAGCATTGTTGCATTGCCAACAACTCCAATCGTAACAGCTGATAGAGATGCGTTCTGTAAGAATGACGCTGACCACGACGTTGTCTTGACGATTTCGAACTACGACGCTTCGTTGACATACAATTGGTATATCGAGGGTCAGAGTGCATCTGTTGCTACTGGTAATAATGTTACAGTATCACCAAACGACAGTAAGTCGTACTATGTTGTTGCTACCAACTCGACAGGATGTAAATCATTGAAATCAAATGTTATTGATGTTGTGGTGACTGTTAATCCTGTTATTACTGCAATTGGTGATACTGAGATTTATCTGTGTCCTGGCTCTGTAGCTACAGCAGATGTTGCTGTAAGCACTACTGATATCAATCCCGTCGGAACAGGAGATTTGATTTATACATGGACACTTGATGGAGTCTCAGTTGCAGCGGCTTCGGTTGATGTTACTACAACAGGTTCAGTCTGTCATCTTGATTTGACCTCGGCTGCTGAGGGCTTGCATGTAGTTAAGGTATCAGCAACTTATGGAACAGCATTAAGCCCAGGTTGTGCTACGGAGGAATTAACATTTAATATAACTATCCGACCCGTACCTGTTTTGGATTTCACTATTGCAGGTGTAACATGGACTGAAGGAGTAGTGGTTGATGTGTGTGAAGAAGATATATGTGATTTGGTATTCACCAATCTGACAGGCACTATGGGTTATACTCTTAAGAATAGTTCAGATGTCGAAATCACAACATCAAGTTTGCCAACAAGTACAAGTGACACATATACATTGCTTCCATACCAGACATATGGTGGTACAACGTGTTATGGTGATGTTCAGACATTTAAGGTCAATGTAAATAAGAGAGCTGTATTTACAGTAGATGGTTCTACTACCGCATGTGCTGATGGAGATATTATACTGTCATCAACTATAACAAATTCAGCTGAGATAGTAGTCGCATCTTATCAGTGGTATAAAGATGGAGTTGAGATTGCAGGTGCCACAAGTGATACATTTACGAAGAGTTCTGCAACTTCTGCTGATGGAGGCGTTTATAAATTACGTATTACTACCGACAAGAATTGTTATACAGAACAGTCTGTAACGGTAGTTGTAAATGAATTGCCTGCTATTTCATGGGTTGATAATAACTTATACACAGCTCCTGGACAATATGTATGTCTCAATGGTTCTGAGGCACTTATTGAAATCAAGTCGGCAGATGGAGATAATACAAAAATTGTCAATACTCTATGGGATATTAACACGCTCCACTTCGGCTCTGTTAATGAGAATCTGAAAGTTGCAGTCATGGCATTGACACCTGATCAGTCGCATGACGAGTTGATAGCAATAAAGGCATATGCAATTGACGTCAATGGTTGTCAGAGTCCTGCTATTACTGGTTATGTAACGGTTAAGGAGATACCTGAACTGATAGACCTTGTTGTTGATCAGACGCCATGCGAAAATGAGCAGATTCAAGTAAGTGTCAAGACAAAGCTTGCTGGTAATTATACATACGTACTTGAAAAGGATGGTTCTGTCGTTGGTTCAGATTGGTCGAGTGTCACAACTGGTAATGAGACAACTTGGACTGGTCCATTAGCAACTGCAGCGGATAATGGTAACTATACGGTAAAGGTTATTGATAATGACACAAAGTGTGAGAGTCAGCCTAATGCATATAGTTCATTTACGATTGGCGTAGAGAAACTTGAATTGACAATTGACCCTGCTGAGAAGCGTATGTGTTTTAATGCAATGAGTGATGTTACTTTGGCTCTGACAGTTAATTCAATAATTTCAGACCATAGTTCATTTGTATACAATATTACTATCTACGACAAGGACAATAATCCTATATATACAGATGTAAAGACAGGTATCGATACATACGATATTAACAAGTCGATATTTACGTCTATTGGCAATTATAAAGTTGAGATAAACGTTGATAATGGAGTATGTACGGCTAAGAATAGTGCAGATATAATTGTTCTTGATTCGCCTGTTCCAATTCCAGTCGTAGATGGTTTATTGGCATCAGTTATTACGGGAGTTGATTTTGAGGTATGTTCTGATCAACCTCTTACGATTGTGACAACAGGTGCTGATAAGTATGAAATAACTAATATTGAGCGTGATGGTGTTGATGTAACATCGCAGTTTAGTGGTCTTACATATACAGGCACAGAGTTCCGTTATGAAATCACGTCTGGCTTGACTTATGATGCGACTACAGCAGGAGCAAAAGACTATTCTGATTATAAATTCTCATTTGTATCATATATAGCAGATTGTGATGCTGCTGCTGAACTTAATGTCAGAGTCTACGCTTTGCCAGTATCTACACTTGATATATCTCCACGTAAGTTAGTAATCGAAAATCAGGCAATGGTTCTGACAGTTCTTGGAGCAGATTATTCAAATTATGAGTTCATCATTAATGGCGTATCAAAACAGTCTGGTCCTTCGAAGACTTACAGTTTCAATGCTACAGAAGATGCAGATATCAAGGTTATTGTAACGAACTACCATGGTTGTTCAATAGAGTTGACTGATGCAATCCAGATAATGGAGGGAGTCGAAGATAAAGCAGTGAGAGTAAGCAGTCCTACATATTGTAGTGAGCCAGGCGATGGAGTTACGGTTTACATTGAGGATCCTCAAGAGGGTATTACATATGAACTAAATGAGTGTGCATCATGTGCTCCGATTAAGGCTGTCAAAGATGCAAACGGTGATATCATTGTCGAGTGGAAGAATGTTAAGGTATATAGTGGTTCTGCAGATAATACAACTACAAGTGTATCAGATATATTCTCTGTTACTGCATATCATGAGTCATTACATGCCTTTGGAAATGAAAATGATATTGTTCTGACTCTTAAACCAACCATTACGGAGGTTTATAGCTCTGTTGCAACAGCTGAGACTCTTGATAAGATTGGAACCACAGATACTTGTGGTGAGCCATTGTCTGTTGAGAATACAGTTGTCGGATATCATTACTATCTAATGCGTAATGGTAGTCTCTTTGATCCTCTCGTTCAGGTCGGCAATGGTGGAACAATAACCTTTAATGAGCATTTGAACTCTTATGGTATCTATACTGTTGTACGTTATTCTGTATTTGGTGCAGAGGAGCTTTGTGAAGTTGAGCTTCCAGCCAAGTATGAGATTGTAGAACCTAATGAACCTAAGTTTGATGTTTTAGGTGATGGCGTTAAGGCCGATTATGCTGGAAACTATTGTAAGGATTCTCAGCCACAAGGTGTCAGAATATCATTGTCTGGTTCTAAGAGTGGTCAGGATTATAACTTATATCTCAATGATATCTCAACCGTTGTCAAGACAGTTACTGGTGATGGTAATGCAATAGACTTTGGTGAGTATTCAACTGAGGGTCTCTATCTTGTAGGTTACGACTATAATGGATGTAACTTCTTAATGGATAATACGATTTCCGTTAAGGGATATGATGCACCTAAGTCAGATGATTTTGCAGTTGAAGTTCATCACAATGGTGTTTACAAGGAAGGTGATGATGTGAAGATTCATGTGATAAGTTCCGAGAAGAGAGATTATTACAGATATGAGTTAGTAAATCTCTCGACTGGCGAAGTGAATAAATCATTCGTGGGTCTTGATGAGATAGAGTATATAGTCAAGACATCAGAGCCATACGATTTCAGAGTAGTGAATACGAAGACTGAGAATAAGGATAATGATTGTTCTCTCGTTCTTAAGTCTGTGGGATTGGATATTACGTCTAATCTTAATCCTAATCCGATGTGTTATGGCGAGAATGTAGTTCTCTCAATTCAGAGCGCTTCACCAGAAGCTAAGTATACCATATCAGAGCTTGGAAGTGTTGTGGTAGATGTTGATGGTAATGCCATTACAGATAAGACTACAGCGACAGGAACTCTTGAGTTTACAATAGGTGGTCTTGCCGTTGGAGATCATACATTCGACATTGTAAGCACCAGAACGACAACATATGAATATCGTGAGTATGTAGCGACGAAACTTTCGGTTGTTGAACGTCCTAACATTGGAGTTACAGAGGTAGTTGAATTCAATGTTGAGCCGACAGGTGTCGAAGAGTGCTATGGTAAGGATATTGTCATTAAGAACTCACGCAACGGATATACATATTCATTGTATAAGGTAGAAATAGATAAGATTAACCCAGACTTTACCATTGAATTCAAGGTAGATGGCTATGGAAATTATGTATATGGTCCAGCTTATGATGGAGACATGAAGACATCTATTGAAGGAAATGGCGGTGAAGTACGATTTGTCAATATTAAAGATAAGAATGGTAAGTATCAGGTAAGAGTAAGCAATGGTTATTGTGAGGATATTCTTGCCAATGGCGATATTACTGGAGTCTTTGCTCGCCAGATAACTCCTTATTTGACTACAGATGTTGTTTGTGAAGGTGATGGAGGAACTCAAATATTCTTGCCTGTATATGAGACTGATATTATTTACGTAGTTCGCGATTCTAATGGTCGAGAGGTGGCTCGCAGTGCAGTTGATGATCCTACAAGAGTGCCTGGTGGAGCATTAACATTCTCGAAGGTATTTACTAAGGGTGATACTTATGGCGTATATGGTATTGCATCAAATAATTGCGAGACTCCTATGGGCTCACTGACATTTACGGTCAACGACTTGCCAATATCATTCGAATTAGGAGGAACAAGCATCTATTGTGGTGAAAGTACTGATATTCAGCTTGAACTTGAGAATTCTGAGGAGGGTGTTACATATACCCTTTATGTAATGGATGATGAGGGCGACTTTGTTGAGTATGTTGATGAGTATGGAAATACACTTCAGGTGACAGGTACTGCTGCTGATGAGGTTGTTTACTTCCCTCATGCAACGGTGCCTCAGCGATACCTTGAGAGTGGTCGTTATCAAGTAATTGCAAGAAATACTATTACTGGTTGTACATCAAGTATGAAGAATCAAGTCACTGTCGAGAAGAGAAGTGCAATATCTTCATTCAAACTTGATAATAACCATTATGCATCTTGTCAGGGCAATGTTGAGAGTGTTGTTCTCTCTGCATCTGATTTGGTTGTAGGCGCTACCTACTATATGTACCACAGTACTGATACTATAGAAGTAGAAAATGTAGCAAACGATGCTGCACTGATTGAGGATAAGTTTGTAAACGAGAGTGTAAATGTTCAAGCTTTGAAGGCGAACGGAGGAGCTCTTGAGTTCAAGCCATTTGAAGTTGGTAAGTATGTTATAGTTGCTGCTTACGACAACTTCGCTTGTCCTATTACAATTGATACATTTGATTTTGAGATACATAATCTTGATATGTATCAGTTCTCAGCTGCAGCTCTTTGTGGTGGTGAGATTGAGTATATGCTTAATGGTTCGCAGAGTGGTGTTAAGTATGTTGTTTATTCTCTTGATACAGCTTCAGTAAGTGTTCCTGTTGAGATGCGCACATTTGATGGCACTGGAGAAGCAATTTCATTTACAGTTCCTAATGATGCTTCTGTCGTCGGTGCTACAAAGGTTTATGTCAATGCAGTATTAGGCGGTTGTGAGCTTCAGATGAAGGGCGAGGTTGATCCTGCTACTCTCGTTATACCAGCTCTTGATAAGATTGATGTGACATTTAATGGTAATATATGTCAGAGTGGAAGATTCAACTATAAGTCAGATATCTTCCAACCAGGATTTACATATTATTTCATGATTGATGATTCTTCATCAAGTCCTGAAATCAAGCCAGCAATGTTTGTCAGAAAAGCAAATGCAGAGGGTGTTATTGAGGCAGAGTTGCCTGAGGGTGTATATACTGTTTGGGCTTCTTATGACGAATACAAAACATACGATTGCTTAGACGTTATGAACGGTGTGATAACCATAACTAAGGCTGAGTTTACTAAGTTTGTTCTGACATATGGAACGGCTTGTGAGATTGGAAAGGCTTCAGTGAAGCTTAGTGGTTCTCAAGTTGATTACAAGTACATATTGACAGGTTCAGATGGTTATCTGCAAGAGAAGATAGGTGATGGTAGTTCTCTCGTGTGGGATGTAGCTGGTACAGGAATTGCTTCATATTCACTGACTGTGGTATCTGCTTCAGGTGAATGTTCTGATGTCTATGATTCGATATCTGTAGACTTCACCACTGTCACAAAAGCAAACGGTAAGATGACAATGTTTGTAGAGGGAGAAGAGGTTCCTCACGATGATGTGCCTTCGGTTTGTTCATCATCTCTTGTAACTCTATCTGCTGATATTACAGGTGTTGACAAGGTTAAAGATATTGTCTATAAGTTCTACTTGGTTGACTCAGAGACTACCATGCAAGCTGAACACAAGAGAGGAAAGAATCCACTTGATGTTATGTCATTGAGCGGGTGGAAGCCTGGAAATTATGAGATAGTTCTTTCAGTAGATCGTGGTGAGTGCGGGGTAGCGGATAGTCTTGATATCATTAAGTTTATGATAAAGGGTTCTGCATCAGAATCTCTTAACTTCTTGCCAGATGACTCACACAAGAAAGAGAATTGTACCTTAGAGGGTCATGGACTTGGCATCCATGGTGAGTATTGTGCAAATGAAGATGGTGTGGCCCTCTTCTATAAGGGAGCTATGGCTGGTAATATCTATCGACTCTTTGAGAGAATGGTAGATGAGAATGGTCGTGAGTATTTCGAGATGGTTGATATGCAGGAAATACCTAAGTATTCTCATATGGCAAGTGTTGATTCTCTCTGGTTCACCGGATGGGGTGCTAATAGCAGCGATGTTGATCATAAAGCTAAGCTCGGAACCTATTTTGTGGAGATTGAGGAAGAAGATGGATGTGTTGTTACAACTAACGATTTGACGATTTATGAGAACCCACTTCCTGTTGATACAGTTTCGACATCGCCGACATACAATCAGGTTCTTTACGCCGTTATTAATAATGATGGTGAGACTCCTAACTTTGATGTGACAGCATCTGAATATGGAGTCGTTGATGCTGGATTCATCATAGTTACTAATCCATTGCCTGGTATGGTTTATGAATTGGTTCACGTCGATTCAGAAGTTCAACCTAATCATGTTCTTGATCATGTAATTTATGATCCAAATGTTTCTAAGGTTGATTGGATACAATGGGGTCCAATAAAGAGTGATATAGAATATGTTGAAAAGGGTTGGGGCCAAGGTCTCTATGAAGTAATTGCTATCAATCCTGAGACAAATTGTCAGGAGAGTGTGGGTACGATTGATTTTGTTGATGAAGAGCTTGTAGCTTATGATGTATATCTCTTTATTAATCAGAATCAGAATTCAGTAAGTCAGTTACTCTATCCTCAGATTGAGAGATTTGGAAATCATAAGTATATTGACTGGAGTAAGAAAGTTGATGTTGTATGGGCCCCAGAGATTGTAACTGATTCAATTGATTACTCTCAATATATCAACTATGAGGCAGAAGAGTATCCTCGTAAGTCTGGTTATACAAGAAATGAAAAGGATGCCAACATAATGTTTGAGTTGATTCAGACTATGAAGGATACTGTGGTATGTTCAGATCATGATATTACAGAGAAGGAGTATTTAGCACTCCAGGAGCAAACGGAGATAGAGACGCATCGAAGACTTCAGGAGAGACTCGAGTCATATTATCATTATCAGTCATATATTGATGAAACGACAAACGAAACTGTTAGAGACTCTCTGCTTACCGGACAGATATTGATATCTTATGACGAGAGAGGCAAGGAGTCGGAGCGTAAGTATATAGGTACTGAAAATGAGAATACGCCTCCAACTGGAGAGTTAGGAGATGTCATAGAAAAGCATATTTATTGGAAGACATCTTGTGAAACAATCCAAGTTGTAGACAACTCTACAGTATATGGCGACTTCGGATTTGATCCTGATTTGGTTGTAAATCTTGATAATCAAGTTCTTGAACGCGAGTCTAAGAGTGGTATGTTTAGGTATACTAAGATGCCATCATTCTTTGGTCAGGTAGTCTTGACATATCGTATATACAATACATTGATGCCGAGTGTACGATTCTCGAACACTGCTAACATTACTATCCTTTGCGGTAATCAGTCGATGCCAGATGGTAATAGTGTATTCCTTGTGCCTAACGCATTCTCTCCAAATGGAGATGGATTAAATGAAGACTTTAAGATAGTACTTCCTCATGGTTATGAGAATTCTGAAGTGATTCTTGAGGTATTCAACAGATGGGGCACAAGAGTTTACAAGTCGAGTGGTGTTCATTATGGTGTTGATTGCCCTTATTGGGATGGTAATTCTTCTACCTCTAATATGGTTACGGTCGGTAATAAACTTCCAAGCGGTACATACTATTACGTACTCTCTATACGAGTCAACAATATAAGTACAGGAAATTCAGACAAGATTGAGTTGAAGGGTTATGTTGAGTTGAGACGATAAGAAGGGAGGATATAGAAATGAGTACGAAGAGCATTAGCACAAACCAAAACAGAACAATGAACGTTTTGAGACTTATCATAGTTTTCGTAGCACTGATGGGTGTATCTATTTCATGTTATGCACAGGATCAGGCTATCTATAACGAGTATATTCAGACGCAGGGTATTCTAAACCCTGGTTATAATGGAGCAAGAGACGGAAGTCTTTCCGGGCTTCTTGTTTTCCGTACGCAATGGACAGGTTTTAAGGGCGCTCCTTATACCGCAGGTCTGAACTTTCACTCTCCACTGGAGCAGTTTAACCGGAAACTGAAGAAGGTTGGAGCGGGAATTGTGATTCAAAATGACCATGAGGGTCTCACAAATAGCTTGGAGTTGTTTGCTGCAGGTTCTTATAGGGTTTTGGATCAAAGACGACTAAAGTTGCAGTTGGGACTTCAGGTTGGCTTTAAAAACTTTCAGTTGAATGGTACTGATGCTGTTACGACAGACTATGGAGACCCGATGTTTACTGGTCAGATTAGTAAGTTTGGTTTTAATTTCGGTTTTGGAGGTTTTTTATGGTCTGACAAGAAAGATAATAATTTCTTTGTAGGTTTGAGTATACCTCGTTTCTTTGCAACAAAGTATGATACAGATCAGCAGCAGATAAAAAACATAGTATCGATGAAAGATTTGCATATCTTCACATATGGAGGTTATCTGTTTGAGTTGAATAATGATGGTATGCTTCTTCGTCCTACTGCTCTTGTTCGTATTGTTCCAGGCTCGCCTCTTCAATTCGATTTGTCAGGTGCTGTATTTATGATGGATAAGTTGTGGGTAGGTATGTCATATCGTACCGTCTCGGAGGTTGTTATTTTTGCTGATTACCAGATTACAAAGACATTTACAGTTCACTATTCTTTTGATTATTCTATCTCTTCAATTCGTCAATATGCAAAATTCGGTTCTCATGAAATTTCTGTCAAGTATGACTTTGCAGGAGGTAAGGGTAAGTCGAAACCATCAACAAGATCTAAATCTATTCGCTACTTCTAATATAGGAGCTGATAACTAATGATTAGATTAATTGTAATATTAGCTTTATTAACATTCTGTTCAGCCTCTCAGCTCTATGCGCAAAAGGCTGAATTGAAGCTTGCTTTGAAGTATTATTCTGAAGCGGATTATTATCAGACGCTTGAGATGTACCGCAATATTGAGAAACGCTATAAAATGGATTTCTCAAAGTTGTCATCTGTCCATAAGTTACATGTTGCTAAGTCGTATTATCTTCTTGGTGATTATAAGAATGCTGTTGCCACATTTAGGTTGATAGAGAACCTACTTGAAGATGATGATATATATTACTATGCAATATCGTTAAGGAGTAGAGGCGATTACGAAAAGGCTATTGTTTGGTTTGAGAAGGCTAAAGGTGAGACGAAATCTTTCTCTCTAATGGAGGTTTATCATCAAATAGATAATTGTAAATGGGCTTATTCTCATAATCTTCCTGATCCCAATATTGTTTTGACAGAATCAACATCTTTCAAGACTTATGGTAAATCTTTGGGTGTATGTTATGTTGGTGATAAAGTGGTCTACTCTTCATTTGAAGGAGATGATATTGATGTTACTGAGGGCAATCATCCACGGAAGTTGTATTGTCTTAATCAAGTCAATGGAAAGGTAGTCCCTGGAACCGACAGGAAATATTCAAATTATATTAGAAATCAGTTTGACGAAGGAGCTGTAGCTGTTTCTCCAGATGGTAAATACTTATACTATACTAAAACCGTCGAGTTAGGAATGGAGAAACGAACAAAGATTTTTGTTTGTGAATGGGATGATAAAAACTCTGATTGGTCGAAGGAGAGACAATTAGAATTTACCATGGATGAGTATAACTATGCACATCCATCGATTTCTTTTGATTATAAGTATATATATTTTTCATCCGACAGAAACGATGGCTTAGGCGGTAAAGATATTTGGTATGCTGAGATGATTTCTCCGACAGAGGCTATCAATGTCAAGAATTGTGGGATGCTTATAAATACTTTTGCAGATGAGATTTATCCCTCATGCATGGCTGATGGTTCTTTGCTCTTTAGTAGCGATGGACTATATGGCTTTGGAGGTTTTGATATATTTAAGGCTTCTTTTGTTAATGGTGTGTGTACATCGGTTGTTAATATGATGAAGCCTATAAATAGTCCTGCTGACGATTTCGATTATGTTGTCAGTCCTCAACGTCCTGCTTTTGGATTACTCTCGTCGAATAATTCTAAAGATGGCGTCTCTGATGTGATTTTCTATGTTGAAAATAAATTACTATCCGATAAAGAAAAGACTATAATAGATAAACGTTCTGATTTAGAGCCTATTACGAATAACAAAGGTTATTCTGAAAAAAATGATTCCATTTTTTTCATTGAAAAACCTAAAATTAGAATGCGTTCTATAAGGTACTTTTAGTTAAAAATTGTATTTTTGCATTGATTGTTAGAGACAAAACTTGTGATATGAAATATTTCTATAGCATAACACTATTTTTATTAGCACTTTCTTTGGGTGTTGATTCATTTGCGCAAAAGAAGGAGTTGAAGAAAGCAAGGTCTGCTTATGAAGACGCTGACTATTATTTGTCGCTCGAGTATTATTCTCAAGCGAAAGAACTTGGTGCATCTTTCACGATTGAGGACAAACTTATCCAGGGGCGTTGTTATTACGAATTAAATGAGATAACTAATGCGTATGATACGTTTAGCTCTCTTGAGCAGAATTTGAGTGGTGAGGATTTGTATGTTTATGCTTCAGTTCTTCAGCAATTCGAGTTGTATGAGGATGCAATTAAGTGGTATGAGAAAGCTAAGTTGCAGTCGGTTAATCATACATCCATGGCTATAAATGAGATGATACAATCTTGTAAGTGGGCACTTAATAATAGTATCATGGTAAACTTTGCTGTTAACCCATGTTTTACTCTCGCAACACAAGGTCAGTCGTTCGGTGTTCAGTATTATAACGACAAGGTTGTATTCTCATCAGCAGCGAGTGCCGATTCTGACGAACGCGACCAATTTGGAAAGCCGTTCCTTAATCTCTATTGCTGCGATATTAAGGATAATCAGGTTGTTGAGGGCTCTTCAAGGGTCTTTTCTCAGAATCTTTTGTCACCATTCCATGTAGGTGCTATCTCTTTTACCAGTGATTTGCAGCATATGTACTATACCAAGACTGTTAATGAGGATGGGGAGAGTCATGTGCAGATTTTCGTTGCAGATTTTGATGGTAATGATTGGGTCAATGAGAGGGTAATAAAGTTGATTGATGATGAGTGGGATTATGCTCATCCTGCTGTTACTCCTGACGATAAGTATCTCTATTTTGTATCAAACAGACCAGGAGGTTTCGGTGGTAAGGATATTTGGTATGCCGAGATAAAGGGACCTAACAAGTTTGGGCCGATTCAGAACTGTGGAAGCAATGTCAATACATACGAAGATGAGGTTTATCCTGTTATTAATAAAGATGGCAAGCTTTATTTCAGTAGCCGCGGTCACTATGGTTTTGGAGGACTTGATATCTTCTCAGCTGAGCGTATCAATGGGAAGTGGCAAAATGTTAAGAATATGTTACAGCCATTTAACTCTGCTGTTGATGACTTCTGCTATGTGCAAGATCCTAATGATATGATGAGAGGCTTCCTTTCGACAAACCGATATGGTAATCGTCTTGCAGACGTTATCTTCTACGTTACAGATAAGTCATTAATCAAAGTCGATGACTCAATGGATGTGCCAGTATTTGGTATGGATGCTTTGGTTTTTGACGTGAATGGAGAGGTTGAGCAGCCAGTGGAGCCAGTTAAGGTTGTAGAGCCAGAACCTGTTGTGGAGCCTGAGCCTGTGGTAGTAGAGCCAGAACCAGTGGTGGTTGAGCAACCAAAACCAGTTGTAGAAGAGCTTAAACCATATTTGTTCAGTACGGATATCATCAGTACATATAACAATGATAAGGTACCAGGAGCTACCATAATTATTAAAGATGCTCAGACTGGTGAAACGATTGCTATTGGCACCTCAGATAGTGAAGGTCATGTTCTGATTTCGCTTAATGGTGAACTTAAGAAGAAGAATACGGAAGTGAAGATAACAGTAACTAAGGATGGTTATAATACCAAGACAAAGGAGTATCAGTTTTCAGAATTAGATCAGTTGTCAAAGGAGGGTATTATGCTAACTCCTATCTTTAACGACCAAGTTCTTGACGAGATTTCTGGGATGGAGATTAATTATGTCAATGGTCTTGATAAAGATGTTAAAAATATGCTTGACAAGTTAGCAGCATATCTCATTCAAAATCCTAATATTGTTGTGAAGGTAAATGCACATACAGAGGCGAAAGGCAATAGATACGGCAATTTGACAAAATCTCAGGATATTGCAGATCAAGCTGTTGCATACGTTGTTTCAAAAGGAGTTAATCAGGATCAGTTGATAGGTCGTGGTTATGGTGAACGGTATCTGAAGAATCGCTGTCATCGTGGTATATATTGTGACAAAGCCCAGCATTCTGAGAACAGACGATTGGAGATTGTTGTATGGAATGTAAGACATTAACAAGTTTGTATATAAGAAGGCAATGAAAAAAGCATTGATTATAATAGCGTTTTTGTTTTTGGCCGTTATTTCTGGTCATTCGCAAGATAAATTATCGCATTTGCGTACTTCTAAGCGTATCTTGACAATTGAAGTTCCATCTGCACCGTATTATTCCGTGCAGATACTTGCACTCAAAAATCCTCCAACAGATGCAAGTTTCTTCAATAATCTCGATGAGGTTAAGGAGTATCCGGGCCAAGATGGATATGTACGCTATTGCGTTGGTAGCTATGAGACATATGCAGAGGCTAATGCAGCGATTGCTGAACTCCGCTCAAAAGGTTATGAAGAGGCTTTCGTAGTGAATACAAAACGTTTTTCGCTACAACAATCAAATTATACATATTCGTCGACATCGGGAAAACTCGAGATTAACCCGAATAAGCAGTATGTTGTCCAACTGAGTGCATTCCGCTATCCAGTCTATCTTACATTCTTTGAGAATGTGAAGGATGTGTATGAGTACAGAATGAACGATAAGATATTCCGCTACACAACAGCACCGGTTTTAGGAAGCGAGGTGGAGAGCCTCTTAGCTCAGATAAAGGCTCTGGGCTACAAGAAAGCTTTTATTGTTGATTATGACAGATATGCGGCTTTTCGCATAGAGTGATAAAGAAGTCAGTAGGACGGTCTATCGCTGACACTAAAAAAGTGTGGGAGGAAAGTCCGGGCAACGTAAGGCACTATCCTTCCTAACGGGAAGATCTCTGTGAGGGGGTAGTAGCGTAACAGAAAATAACCGCCAGTTCATGGTAAGGGTGAAAAGGTGAGGTAAGAGCTCACCAGGTTTATGGTGACGTAGATGCTGTACGCCTGATAGGTTGAAAGAACATGTATATTTTGATTTCTTCAGCAATGAAGGAGCATGGTTGCCTGCTGTGTTGATCTCTCTGAGATTAGTCAAAAAGGGTAGTTCGATTGAGACCATCAGTGATGGTGGCCCAAGATAAATGATAGACGCTTAGCAATAAGTACAGAACTCGGCTTATAGGCCTGCTGATTTTCATAGGCGCTTGGGATTTGACTCAAGTGCTTTTTTATTAGAATTATACAGTTTGTTAATACAATATATTAATATTTATTTTATGAAAAGTTTATTCCACTTTGCCACTTATGTAGCTATAGCTTTAATCATTGCTTCGTGTTCATGCAATACCAATCACAAGTTTCCAGCAGAAGAACTAACGAATGCTGATGATTCAATAGTGCATCTATGCGATTCAAATGCCTCGTCGGCAACAATTGCTTTAATGTCACGTCTGAAATCATTAAAAGGTAGTTCCTATCTGATTGGACATGAAGATGACTTGGCATATGGTCATTCATGGAATCATGAGGAAGGGCGTAGCGATGTGAAAGATGTGACTGGACATTACCCAGCTTTATTCGGGTGGGAGATGGGAAATATTGAATTCCAGTCTGATACACAACTTGATGGTGTGGCGTTTGAAGATATTAGAAAGTGGGTGCAGCAAGTGCATAAGATGGGAGGAGTGAATACTATGACATGGCATTCTTCCAATATTATTACAGGAAATAATTGTTGGGACAATACGCAAAATGATGTTGTTGAGGCTGTTATTCCAGATGGAGTTAGGTATGATTTGTATCGTAAATGGATGGATAAACTTGCTTCATTTATCTCATCATTAAGGGATGAAAATGGAGATTTGATTCCAATTATCTTCAGGCCTTATCACGAGATGACTGGTTCATGGTTCTGGTGGGGACGCGATTTGTGCAGTCCGGAACAATATAAGACGATGTGGAGAATGACGTTTGATTATTTAACGAAAGACAAGGGGTTGCATAATCTTCTTTTTGCCTATTCAACAGGTGATTTCAATACGATTGATGAGTATCTTGAACGTTATCCGGGTGATGATGTAGTTGATATACTTGGCTTTGACATTTATCAGTATGGTGATGATGTGATAGCTGCTCAAAAACTATTTCTTGATAGGTTGAGAAGTCAAAGTGATATTGTTTCCTTGTATGCGAAGGAACATGGTAAAATATGGGCTGTTTGCGAAACAGGACTTGAGAGTGTAGGTGTTGATGACTGGTTTACAAAATTTGGTGCTGTTCTTGACGGAACGGATGCTGTTTATGTTATGTTTTGGCGTAATGCGCATGACAAACCTAACCATTTTTATGTTCCCTATGAGGGACATTCAGCATCGGCAGATTTTAAGGCCTTTGCTGAGGGGAAAAATGCAGTTATGCTCGATTAGAACATCCTCTTAGTGCGTCAATACGACTTTTGATTCTTACGAGAATGCTACATGTAACATTATTTATCTTGTGAGAGAATGGTATATAAAGGAATGTCCATTTGACGATAATCCAGATAATAGACCTCTCGTTGAAGGTTAGATATTTGTTGTATGATACTTCGAAGAGTTGACAAATATAGTTTTGATTTGTCAGCTCTTCGTCCTTATGTAGGCATGAGTCGCCTTGTGTGAATATTTTTCCTTCAGAATTGATTTCAACAATTCTATGAGCTACAGTTATTTCACCACGTTGAAATAGAGCTATATCACCTCGCTTAAGAGAATTCAGTTCTGCCGCTTTACAACGTATTGTTGCTCCAGTTTTGAACAAAGGAAACATACTGAGTCCGAGAGATGTAGTCTCATATACTCCAACGCTCTTCTCATTGAGAAGCGTTCTTATGAGGTTCGGACTATTTAACTGCATTTTTAATCGTTTCAATAATCCTTCGATCAGGAAGGAACCCGCATGTATGAAGTCGTACATGATTTGCTATTTTCGTATATAACGAAACGAATTGCTTTGTTGTCTCTTTATCAAAAGTCTGATGTATAGAATTCGACATGAGACGGATTGCTCCAATAGGGAGGGGAAGTGTCTCAATCCAATTATTAGTTGCCTGCGAGATAAAAATAATGTCGGTTAATATGCAGCATTTAGGTTCATCGTTATAGTATGGCATTGGAATATTATAAGCATAAACTTCATCTGTTTCTGCTTTTATTCGCAAGATATTCATGTCGTCGTTGATTATCCTTGCGCCATCGTCCTTCCATATTCTCGCCATAGTGCTCTTGCCTGTCCCTGACACCGCTGTGAATAGAACACCTAAGTCGTTCTGTGATATGACAGACGAATGAACTAAAATAGCGTTTTGTCTTATAAGAAATCGCGAAAGAAAGATATTAAACAATGGCAATATTAGAAAGTCGCATTTACTCTTGTCGTACTTGGGCAGTGTGCATATAGTCAGTGATGCTTTATTGTCATTGATAAGCCAGTCTATCCTTGCCTTATTGACGAATGGATGTTCGTCGAAAGATATTGTAAAATGCTCACAGCCATCATTAGTTTTTGTAATAATCCATTCAAATGGGTGCGCCACTTCATTTAAGTCCTTATTGACGCCAGTACATTGAGCTATTGTTGTTGTGCTTAAATCCTCAAGAGAACTATCTCCTTCAATAATATTTACGTTTATCGTCAAGTCGTAACTCTCACCATTGTCCTCTTCAGCGAAACCGTGAAAATCGCGACGATAATGTTCGGTATTGGATGGAAAGAACCATCGTATTCTGATATCCGCTATTCTTGTGAAGGCTACACTCATATATTCAGTCCATTATGGTGATGTATGATTTTTCAGCCATTGATGACATGAAATTTTGGATGTCTTCTCTCAATCCTGAGTTGTCTTCGATTTCGAATTCTTCAAGAATTTTTGTTTCAATGTCTTCAATGGTATGTGGAAGTCCGTCGTCAAGAACAGACATCATGGCCCTTGCAGAGTCGTTGATGATAAGCATATCTTTCATCTTAGCAATATCATCTTCTATTCCAATGATAGCTGTCTCTTCTTGGAAATCTTGAATTATGTAGTTATTATTGCTTTGAAAAGTCATATATTGCTCTTGAAATTATTATTGTTGGAACGATTCTGTTATCTCATATCAACCACCTCAACACCAGGGAACTTATTAGAGTCAAATTGAAATGTATCAATTGTGACAGAATTGCAGTATTGTATTTTCTCTATTTTGTATGTCATGAGTAATCCATCTTTTGTCTGATTGAGAATCTTTCGGAGTTTATTGCCCTGTTTCTCAATTGTGATGCGGATTCTGACGATATTAGAGTTGTGGTCTTCTGGGTATAGGTCTACCTCGGCACACTGTAATCCATCAATCTTTGCCTCTCCGAGGTAACGTAATTTATATCCATTTTGCCAACTTGTAATGAAGCTCATTGGGGACATAGCATCGCGTTCGCTCTCTTCGATAGCGCTTATTGTAACCTCTTTGTTGTCAGGAGAGTAGTTCCAGATATTTGTGCCATCACAAAAAGTCTCGCTCTGCGGAATTTTTAGGTGAAACTTCACTCCCGTTACATCGAGATGCCCTTTATAGTCAAATTTCTCATCTGTCTGTCTGTTGTCATAGGTGAGAAGAAAGTCAATCTGTAGCATTTTGCTCTCATTGAACTGCTTATTAAGAGATTCAAGTACGTCGCGTGCTTTACCGCTATCCTCACTGATACTTTGAGCTTGTCCGTATATTGCTGTGATGATGAGTATTAATGCTATCAATATATGTCGTTTCATATTCAGATGTTTTTGTCAGTATGATATCACATATCGTGCCATTAGGCACCGAACCTTGCTAATATATTGTCGAGGTCGATGGGGTTGTCAATCAATATGTCTCTTGGTTTTGAGCCTTTAGCTGGTCCGACTATTCCCATACGTTCCAGCTGGTCCATGATACGGCCAGCTCTATTGTATCCCAGATTGTACTGACGCTGTATGTTGCTTGTTGAACCTTGTCTATTATTTACGACCATCTCAGCAACCTCGCGAATCAGAGAGTCTAATTTGCCTATCTCGTCGCTTGACGAAGCTAAGCCATCTTCGTTTTCAGAAACAGGTTCTGGTAGTTCGTACGCTGATGCGTAACCTTGCTGGCTTGCGATACAATCGTTTATTGCAACGACTTCATCGGTGTCGACAAAGGCACATTGTACGCGTACTGTTGAGTCGAATCCTGGTATAATCGCCAACATATCACCTTTGCCTGCAAGATGTTGAGCGCCAGTTTCGTCAAGAATAGTGCGAGAATCGACCATTGATGAGACTTTAAAGGCTATACGCGATGGGAAATTCGCTTTTATGACACCTGTGATGATGTTCGTAGATGGTCTTTGAGTAGCAAGTATCATATGAATTCCTACGGCGCGAGCTTTTTGTGCTATACGGGCTATAGGCGTCTCAATCTCTTTACCTGCTGTCATAATAAGATCTCCAAACTCATCAATTATGACAACAATGTATGGCAAGAAACGATGCCCCTCTGTCGGGAGTAATTTGCGCGCAATGAATTTAGCATTGTATTCTTGAATATTACGTAGCGAGGCATTCATGACAAGGGTATACCTGTTCTCCATCTCTATTACTAACGACGAAAGAGTGGCTTTAACCTTATCAACATCTGTAATGATAGCCTTTTCCTCGCCTGGTAGTTTAGCAAGGAAATGCTTCTCAATCTCTTTGTATGGTGTAAACTCTACTAATTTTGGGTCTATGATGACAAATTTGACTTGTGATGGATGTTTTTTGTAGAGCAGGGAGGTCATTATGGCATTAAGTCCTACTGATTTTCCCTGTCCCGTAGAGCCCGCTACAAGGAGATGCGGAGTCTTTGTAAGGTCAAAGACAAAAGTTTCGTTGCTGATAGTTTTGCCTAATGCGATAGGAAGTTCAAACTTAGAGTTCTGGAAACGTTCGCTCTTGATCATGCTGTACATACTGACAACCTTCTTGTTCTTGTTTGGGACTTCTATGCCGACTGTTCCTTTGCCTGGCATAGGGGCTATCATACGTATTGAGAGTGCCGATAGTGAGAGAGCTATGTCATCCTGAACTTGCTTTATTTTTGTTATGCGGACACCAGGTGCCGGAACAAGCTCATAGAGGGTAACTGTCGGACCGACTGTAGCACGAATGGAGGAAACCTGTATGCCAAAATTTGAAAGAGTATGAATGATATTGTCGGAATTCTCTTTCATTTCGCTTTCACTCACCTCGGCATCTGGACTCTGTCTGTCAATAAGCAAGTTGATGTCGGGATATCTATAGTGCGAAAGATCAAGCGTTGGGTCATATGGTCTTGATGGATCGTCGTTAGGGTTGTTAATATGTGATGCCTCTTCATCTCCAATGGGTTTGTCAAACTCGATTGTCGGACCATCATAGCTAACTTGTGGTGCGTTTGATGCAACCCAACTATTGGAAGGGTTTATAATCTGAATCGTAGGTTCTTGTTGCTCTGAAGCGTTATAATCATTATCTTCATTATCTACATTGTCTTCTGACTCTCCATCGTTCTCTATGCCGTCTGTTGAGGTATCTTCTCCATCGCCCACATATAAAGAGCTGTTCGTATCAATGCTTTCTCCTGTATTAACTACATTTGATGAGGGTTCAGTGTCGGCATTGTTGTTATCATCCTCATCTTCTATATTGTCGCCTTCGCTATCTCCGAAAAGAATAAGTCTGCGCCAATTGATGCGAATCTCTTTCTGACAAATGCGTAGGAGGATATTACTGATTCTGTTCTGCAGAGACTCCACGGTAAATATTAAATATATGATAAGAGTTAGCGATATCAACGCCAAAGTGCCTATGACACCAATCCACGACATAAGCCACGATGCTATGTAGTAACCATGTAAGCCTCCCAATAGGAGATATATGCGGTCGGAAAATCCATAGAAAATGAAACCTAAAGTTGTGCTTCCCCAAACTGACAGCAAGAAGCATCTCCAAAGAAGAGAAATCAGTGAAAAACGCTTTATGCCACATAGGTAAAGACCAAGCCCGACAATAACGACTGGAATGCAGAAGGCCATAACACCTATTCCATTGGTTATCATCATGTCGCTTATCCATGCCCCGAATTTGCCAAAACTATTACGTACCTCGATTGAGTTGTTTTTTAGTAATTCAAGAATCGACATATCGAAGATACTTCTGTCAGCACCGCCAGACCAAAAGAAGGAGACAAAGGATATCAACAGCAAGCCACCTATGATAATTGCTGATAATCCGCATGCAAAAATAGGTTTGGTTGGTGCTGTGTATTGCATGGTTTTATTATTGCTATTTTTGTTATTCTTTGCCATGTCGGTAAGATTAAAAGTGTTTTTTCACTCTGTCAAGGTCTCGCTTTGCATCTTTCTCTTTCAATGATTCTCGTTTGTCGTACTCCTTCTTGCCACGGCACAAAGCTATATCAAGTTTAGCATATCCACGTTCATTAATGAACATCCTTAGAGGGACTATCGTGAGACCCTGTTCCTTTATTTTGCGTTCAAGTTTTACGAGTTCCTTTTTGTGAAGGAGTAGTTTGCGTTCTCTCGTTGGTATGTGATTGTTGTATGTCCCGTAGAAGTACTCAGCTATATTCATGCCCTTGACCCATAACTCGCTATTATGAAAATAACAATATGAATCAACAAGACTTGCATGTCCGTTTCGAATCGACTTGATCTCAGTTCCATACAATTGTATTCCGGCAATGAACTTATCGATAATCTCGTAGTCGAACGTAGCACGTCTGTTCTTAACGTTAATCTGGGATGCTTTAAGTGTCACTCTGTCACCGTATTAATTTATATATATACCTCGAGTATTTCAGCGTCCGTGGCGATGATATCTACAGCTTTCAATGATGCAGGTATTAGCATCGTCTCGCCGTATTTTAACTCAACACCATTAACGATTGTGTTGCCCCTAACCCCTATGAGAATTACGAAAGAGTCTAACTCGCTGTAGTCTCTTTTTGTCTCGCCACGAACAAGAGTCACTCCAGTTTTGAAATAAGGGCACGAGACAGTCTTGACGCATTCGTTAGGCTTAAGCGAATAGTTGAATTTGCCATTGTCTGTATCGTTGAAGTTTAAGGCTTCTGCTGCCTCTTCTACATGTAGTTGACGCTCTTTGCCGTTGGAGTCCTTTCGTTTGTAATCGTATACCCGGTAGGTTATGTCGCTTGTCTGTTGAATCTCAGCAACCATTGTGTCTTTGCATATACCATGTATGCGTCCGGCTGGAATGAAAAACATATCGCCCCGTTGCACTCTGACCCTATTTAGGACTTCAGCAAAAGCTCCTCTGTCAAGTAGCTCCTTGTACTCCTCGTAAGATATTGGTTTGCTAAATCCAGATATTAATTCTGAATTGTCATCTGCGTTAATAACATACCATACTTCACTCTTTCCCGAAGCGTTATGTCTCCTTTTAGCCACTTCGTTGTTTGGATGTACCTGAATCGACAATTTGTCGGCTGCATCAATGAATTTTATCAAAAGAGGAAAATTATTGCCGAACATTTCGTAATTCTTTTGTCCGATTAGTTTCTCTCTCTCTTGCCGAAGAAGTTCGTCTATGGAAATGCCCGCAAAACAACCATTGGTAACCATTGATATGTTACCATCAACGGCTGATATTTCCCAACTTTCGCCAGCATTTGGCAAGGAACCGATCTCCTTGTTAAGCATATCGCTTAATCTGTGCCCGCCCCAGATCTTCTCCTTGAGTATAGGCTTGAATTTAAGAGGGTAATTAAGATTTGACATTATTTTGGCTTTTTTCTGTAATTGAATGCAAATATAGCTACTGAAAAGGAATTCTACAATATATTTGATTGGTTGATATGTCTTGGTAGATGAAGTTTCTTCCATAGTTGTTGCAAAGCAGTTTTTTTGTAATTTCGCAAAAAAAACAATTATGATAAAACAGTCTGTACTATTCTCACTCATAGCGTGCGTCTTCTCTTTTGCGAATGCGCAGAATCCGATAATTGATGCAATTTATACACCAGACCCCGCACCGTATGTCTATGGTGACAAAGTTTATCTCTTTGTAGACCATGACGAAGATGATGCCATATATTTCAAGATGAAGGATTGGTTGCTTTTCAGCACAGAAGATATGGTTAACTGGACATACTTGGGAGCGCAAGTTAATACCTCGACTTTTGCTTGGGCAAAACAAGGGGACAGGGCGTGGGCTTCGCAGGCAGTTGAATATGGTGGCAAATGGTATTGGTATCTATGCTGTAATACTGCAGATGGTAAGGATGCGTTGTGTGTGGCGACGGCTGATAGTCCAACAGGTCCATGGCACGATGCAATAGGGGCTCCTCTTGCTGTTGGGTTCGGCTTTATTGATCCTACAATTTTCATAGATGATGATGACAGAGCTTATCTCTTCTGGGGTAATAAGGGCTTTTGGTATGGAGAACTGAACGAAGATATGATTAGTTTTCGTGATGGTTATTCAGAGGTGCCTGGATATACTGACCCCGCATGCTTTGGAGAGCTGCAGTCTAAAATGGATTGGAGCATAGGCAAGGAGAGATTGATGACTCAGTATGAGGAGGGGCCTTGGGTGACAAAGCGTAACGGCATATACTATGCAATATATCCCGCTGGAGGTGTGCCTGAATATATGGCGTATTCCACTGCTCCAACCATCAATGGCCCATGGACTTTCAAGGGCAGGATTATGGATGAGGCGTTCAATAGTTTTACTATTCATGGTGGAAATATAACGTTCAAGGGTCATGATTATATGTTCTATCATAATGGCACTTTGCCCAATGGTGGAGGATTCCGAAGAAGTACTGCAATAGAAGAATTTAAATTTAATGCTGATGGGTCAATTCCCTTTATTCCTTTTACAAAAGAGGGCGTTAAACCAGTCGGCACTCTTAATCCATACACTAAAGTTGAGGCTGAAACCATGTCGGGTAGCTGGGGAGTTAAGTTCGATCGTAATTCAGATGATACTCATTATATTACGAGTGTTCATAATGGCGATTGGGTAAAGCTACGCAATGTAGACTTTGGCTCGGAAGCAGCCCAAAGAGTCGCAGTATGTTGCCTTAATCTAAGAGAGGGTGGTCTCATTGAGTTTTACCTTGATAAGCTTGATGGCAAACCTGTGGCTCATGTTGTGATAGATAAGAATAACACCAGCTCGATAGCAGCTGTTTCGGATAATGCAAAAGGTGTTCATGACCTCTATATTCTATTCCGGGGAGGCGATGAACAACTATTTGATATGGATTGGTGGCAATTCTCACGTTGATTTTATCTGAATAATTAGCATGGAGCAACTGAAACAGCGATACTGTCGCTTTGACATGGTTTGTGAAAACCCGCGCAGTAATAGTCTGGAGGTGGTTAGTATGCCAGAATTCTTCCAGATAAAACCTGATATTGAGACATCCCGAACTCATGTTCACCCTTTCTACGAAATAGTATGGTTCACTAAAGGTCGTGGTATACATACTGTTGATTTCTCGAGGTATGAAGTATCTGATAATACTATTTTTTTTATAGCTCCAGGTCAGATTCACTCTTTTGATACAAATCAAAATCAAGAGGGATTTGTTATAAAAATCTGTGCTCACCTACTCAACGATATTATTAATGGCGATGAGTTGTTGCTTAAGTACAATCTTTTCAATACGTATGATAGTGTTCCTTACAAGCGAATATCTTTAGAGAGCGCTGGCTTGATAACTGATATAATCAAGCTCATTGTTGATGAGATGGATGAGACAGCCACTATTGGACATAGAGATTACCTTCGATCGTTGGTGACTATGCTGCTGATTCGGATTGAACGTTCCAAATTAGAGCAGGTAGATACATTCTTTTCTCCGAATAAGACTGCTCATCGTGTTTTTCTGGCTTTTCGACGCGAGGTAGAGCTTAATTACACCAAAAAACACACAGTAAAGGAGTATGCTGAATTGTTGAATGTAAGTACCAAGACTCTTTCAAACTATGTTGCTGAGTGCGCTTCTATATCGCCACTCGAGATGATAAATAATCGTATCATTCTTGAAGCTAAGAGATTGCTTCGATATTCCGACATGATGGTTAAGGAGATAGCATCCGTCTTAGGATTTGAGGACCCTTCCTATTTCAATAAGTTCTTCAGTCGCATAGTGAAGTGTAGTGCTGTTGAGTACAGAACTCCAGAGTAATCCTTGTGTAGATGTTTGCGACAATAAGCGTTATGGTATTTCAGCGTCACTTCTGATGATTTAGTAGACGTCGCATCTACTGAATGCCACTAATCTCCTCTTTAGTAAGTCCTGTTGTTTCCCTAATAGTCTCTATAGCTATATTGCATTGCAGCATCTTCTTTGCTATGTCAAATGCTTTCTTTCGTTCTCCTTCAGCTCGGCCCTCAGCTCGACCCTCAACTCTACCTTTCTCAAGCCCTTTGGCAAGCCCTCTCTCAATTCCTTCTGCAAGACCTAATTCCATTCCTTCAGCACGTCCCTCCAGAATGGCTTCGCCTCTCGTAGTGACGATGGTGTCATTCATGATGGCTATTGCATCAAGTC
>JABUTU010000047.1 GCA_021443545.1 Marinilabiliaceae bacterium
TCGGTAGAGCATCGGTCTCCAAAACCGAGTGTCGGGCGTTCGAGTCGCTCCTCCCGTGCATTAAGCACCACTATTAAAGTGGTGCTTTTTTATTTTCTTTCATATCATAAAGAGGTTAATTGGACATCAACAATAAAATTCATTAAATTTGCGTTTGAGAGATTAACGAATTGTAGAATTCGGCTGAATGGAATATTTAGTAGAGTTACCACAAGAAGCCATTGTTATGGGCTTTGCAGCATCTTGTATAGAGCATGTTGCAAGACGTCTTCATGTGCCATACAGAACGGTATATGACTCACTAAAACGTACAGATGCCATTACCAAGTATATTATTCCGCATTACAATTCTCTTCATACTCAGAGTCGCGAATATGTTACTGAGGATATTATTGAGTATCTAAGAAACAGAGGGGAGAAACTATGAGTCTGATAGTTTATCATGGTACAAATATTGAGATAAAACATCCCGATTGTCATTTTGGAAGAGAGGCTGTGGATTTTGGTCAAGGCTTTTATGTTACTGACGTGAAAGAACAAGCAACGGAATGGGCGCGGCGAATAGCCGACAATAGAGGAGGGTCTCCAATTATCAATAGATATACCTTGTTGCGTGAAGAGCTTTTTAAGGTAGCATCGGCGAAATTATTTACGTCTTATAATGAGGAGTGGCTTAACTTTGTCGTTAGAAACCGCCAACTGAAAACCGTAGAGAAGTATGACTATATTGAGGGTGGTGTTGCTAATGATCGTGTTATAGATTCGATTCGGCTATATATGCTCGGGTTATTGACTGTTGATGTTACACTTCAAAAACTCCAAATGCAAAAGCCTAATAAACAAATATGCTTACGAAGCCAGGAGCTTACTGATAAATACCTTATCTTTGATGGAACAGAAGAGATTTGACGACCCATTGCAGTCGCCTGAGATTCAGGATATCATAATGAGTGGTGTTATTGGATGTGTGGCTGTGGAAATTGCGAAGTCGATGAAGATTGACCCGGCAGAGGCGCTTATGTTATTTTATGAAAGCGAGACTTGTTTGCGTCTACATGACAAGCAAACGAAGCTTTATTTGTTTAGTGATAAGTATATCGCTGATGAGTTCTTAGAGGAATACCGCTCAAAGAAATGAGAGGGTAGTGTGATAGCATATTCTACTTCGTAGGCTTTCATGTAAGCTATAAGTTGAGAGTGTAAATATGATATGAGGATAAAAATGGGGCGTATCAATTGGATTGACACGCCCCTTTATGATAATCTGATTATCTCAAATTACAATTTTGGACCAGCAGCCTCGAGTTTCTTGCCGAGGTCGTTGCCTGTGAACTTCTTGAAGTTATTCATGAAGCGTCCAGCGAGGTCCTTAGCCTTCTCTTCCCACTTAGAAGCGTCAGCGTATGTGTCGCGTGGATCAAGAATCTTAGGATCGACACCATTGAGAGCTGTAGGAACAGTGAAGTTAAAGTAAGGAATCTGCTTTGTTGGAGCCTTCTCGATAGAGCCATCGAGGATAGCGTCGATGATACCGCGTGTATCCTTGATTGTGATACGCTTGCCTGTACCATTCCAGCCTGTATTTACCAAATATGCCTTAGCACCAACCTTATTCATCTTCTTAACGAGCTCCTCACCGTACTTTGTTGGGTGAAGAGAGAGGAATGCTGCACCGAAGCAAGCTGAGAATGTAGGAGTTGGCTCTGTAATACCGCGCTCTGTACCAGCCAATTTAGCTGTGAAGCCAGAGAGGAAGTAGTACTGAGTCTGCTCAGGTGTCAGGATTGATACTGGAGGGAGAACACCAAATGCATCAGCCGAGAGGAAGATTACCTGATGAGCGTGTGGGCCCTTAGAGATAGGAGACACACGATTCTTGATGTGCTCGATAGGATAAGAAACGCGAGTATTCTCTGTCACGCTCTTATCTGCGAAATCGATTTTGCCGTTAGCATCAACTGTAACGTTCTCGAGGAGAGCGTTGCGGCAGATAGCGTTGTAGATATCTGGCTCCGACTCCTTGTCGAGGTTGATAACCTTAGCGTAGCAACCACCTTCGTAGTTGAACACGCCCTCGTCGTCCCAACCATGCTCGTCATCACCGATGAGGAGACGCTTAGGATCGGTTGAGAGAGTGGTCTTACCTGTACCAGAGAGACCGAAGAAGATAGCTGAGTCAGTACCTTCCTTATTTGTATTAGCAGAGCAGTGCATAGAAGCGATGCCACGGAGAGGGTTGTAGTAGTTCATGATAGAGAACATACCCTTTTTCATCTCACCACCATACCATGTGTTGATGATTACCTGCTCCTTAGATGTGAGGTTGAATACGACAGCTGTCTCAGAGTTGAGGCCGAGCTCCTTGAAGTTTTCAACTTTAGCCTTTGAAGCGTTGTATACGACGAAGTCAGGCTCGCCGAAGTCAGCGAGTTCCTCAACTGTAGGGCGTACGAACATATTTGTTACGAAGTGAGCCTGCCAAGCTACCTCCATGATGAAGCGTACCTTGAGGCGTGTTGCAGCGTTAGCACCGCAGAAAGCATCAACGACGTAGAGCTTCTTGCCACAAAGCTCCTTTGTAGCAATCTTCTTGAGTTCGTTCCATGTTGCAGGAGTTACAGGTTTGTTGTCGTTCTTGTATTCATCAGAAGTCCACCAAACAGTGTTCTTAGATGTCTCATCCATTACGAAGAACTTATCTTTAGGTGAGCGACCTGTGTAGATACCTGTCATTACGTTTACTGCTGAAAGCTCGGTGTTTACACCCTTCTCGAAGCCTTCGAGACCTTCCTTTGTCTCCTCACCATAGAGGACTGTGTACGATGGGTTGTAGAGAACCTCAGTAGCACCTGTGATGCCGTACTTGCTAAGATCAATCTTTGCCATTTTGTTTGTTTTGTGTATTGTTTTATTAAAATGATTGTTTTTCAAATCTGGACTAATGCTATCCAACATTGTCAGAGGCAAATTTAACAACATTATATGAATTAGACATCATTAGGAGAAGAAATTTTTCCGTTTTTTAGAGGAGTATTTGGAGTAAAAGAGGATGGTGAGCTATTTGCAAGTGGATTTTTGATTTACGCATTTAGTTTCGGCACTGTTACACTGATGGCAAGAGCATTGTGAGCATCCGTTGCATGGCGATTTATGTGAGCGGAGAGTACGGACCAAATGATATATGGTCCAGACGAAAGCCGAAGTCACGATGATACAAGTCAGGATAATTTGAATCATAAGCCGAAGAAACTAAGGATGTGATATGCAAGGTATGCTACGACCCAGGCGAGCATAGTTGTGTATGTAGCGACGAAGATAGCCCATCGCCATGAGCCCTTATGCTGTCGGCGGCGACTTGATGCTGTATTGAAATCGTTCCAATGTGCTGTTTCGTTTTTGATTGCCGTAAGTGTTGCGAGACAAGGGAAGTAGAGCAGTGTGAATAGGAGGAATGATATGACCACGGGGGGAGTGAATACGGGTTTTCCGTTGTGGGTTTCGTTTCGCAAGTTTTGTATGAGGCGGTTATTATTATCATCCTCGTCACCTGGAGATTTATATAATACTGCCAAAGTAGAGACAACGATCTCTTTGGCTGCAACGGCTGAGACGAGGCTTACGCCCATTTTCCAATCGAATCCGAGTGGTTCAATAGCGGGTTCAATGAAACGACCGATCCGTCCTATCATGGAGTATTCCTGGGATTTTGACAAGTAAGAGCATTCGATGCTGTCGATGGCAGTGGATAGTCTATCGGGACTATTGGCGAATAAAATTTTAGCAGCCTCGACAGAGTAGAGTCTCTCCTCCTCTAAATCGTTACTTTTTGGGAAATAACCCAAGAACCAGATAATGATAGATGCAACGAGGATTATACCGCCCATCTTAGAGAGGTATTGAGAAGCCTTATTCCACATATTAAGGAGTGTAGTGCGTATGGTTGGCAGTCGATATGGAGGCAGCTCCATAACAAAGGGCAGCTCTGGGCCGTTGAAGAGCACTCTCTTGAAGAGACGGCATACGACGACAGCCATCAAGACGCCGAAGAGATAGATAGAGAATAGAGCTGTTCCCGCATTGTCGGGGAAGAATGCACCACAGAAGAGGATGAAGACGGGCAGGCGAGCGGAGCATGACATGAAGGGGTTAACCATCATTGTCAGCATACGATTCTTACGGTCTTCTATGGTGCGGGTAGCCATAATTGCAGGAACATTACAACCGAAGCCCATAATAAGAGGTATGAAAGACTTGCCATGGAGGCCCATTTTATGCATCATTTTATCCATGATAAAGGCTGCACGAGCCATATATCCGGTATCCTCCATAAAACTAATAAAGAGAAAGAGAATCAGGATATTAGGCAGGAATATGATGACACCACCGACGCCCTTGATTATACCATCGACAATCAACTCTTTAAGTATTCCATCGGGCATCCATAAGTCCAGTTGAGATGCTATAAGATTGACGCATGAGTCGATCCAATCCATAGGGTACTGGCCGAGTTTGAATGTGCATTGAAACATTATCCATATAGCCAGGACGAAGATAGGTATACCCCAGAAACGATGCGTCAGCAGATTATCGATGCGTTGGCTTTTAGTTGGTGCCATTGAGGAGCGATTGGGGTTGTTATGCAAAGTCTCTTCAAGGGCGCCATCTATAAAACCATAACGCATATCGGATAGCACAGCATCGAGGTCGTTATTATCAAGGCTATTACGCAACTCATTGCGCATCTTAACCATTTCGCCTATTCTATCCTGAATATTATCGCTTTTGACATGGTTCCAAACGAAATCCATATCGTTCTCGATGATTTTGATAGCGACGTAACGAGCTGGAATAATGGCTGGCAGAGTGCAGTAACTATTGATATAATCACATATTTTGCTTATAGTCTGTTCGATTTGTATTCCGTAGTTTATTTTAATTCTACGGGTGAAGGTGTCGGTTCCTTCATAGACCTCTATGAATTTATCGAGGAGAGCGTGAGTGCCACGCCCCTTAGAGCCGACGGTAGGGACCATTGAGATACCAATCATACGTCCCAATTGTACATAATCAAGTTGTGTATTAGTCTTTTCGAACTCGTCATACATATTCAGTGCAGCGACGGCGCGGACCTCCATATCGATGAGTTGAGTTGTTAGGTAGAGGTTTCTTGCAATATTAGTTGTGTCGATAACATTCAGCACAATATCGGGGTCGAGTTCCAAAATTTTGGTACGGACAAAGGTCTCTTCAGGAGAATATGGAGATATACTATATGTTCCAGGTAGGTCAATGAGGTGGAAGATATAACCCTTATAGTTGAATTTGGTTTCAGAGGCACCGATTGTTACGCCCGAGTAGTTGCCAGTATGTTCATTGGCACCGCTAAGGTAGTTATAGAGGGTTGTCTTGCCACAATTAGGATTACCTACCAATGCAATATTAATCTGTTTAGGTTCTCGTCGTTCTGTAGGCATGTGAGCACCATCTTCCTCGGCAGTAGGGTATGATCTCTTTTGATTTGAGGTGTCGATATTAACGGTATCAATAGTTATCAGATCAGCTTCAGCACGGCGCAGTGAGACGTAATAGTCCATAATTCTATACTCGATAGGGTCGTTAAGAGGAGCATTTCGGATACTCTTAACCAGCTTACCCTTGACGAATCCCATTTCGATGATTCGTTTACGGAAGGCGCCACTGCCTGCCACATCCGTAATCACTGCATCTTGTCCTGATGGTAGATCAGATAATTTCATTTCATTAATGTTCTAATAAGTCGTAACTGCTATGCAAGGAGCAAATTTACGATAGTCAACGATTGATAGCAATACCAAAAAAGAGGGATTTATCTCCGATATAAAAAATAAGCGAATGGTGACACTCTAATTTGAGAGATATCCACCATTCGCTATTAGTAATATCTTACAAACTTATTTCAACCACTTAGCTTTCCAGCCCCTCTTGTTCATGAGTTTTACAAGTTGGCGGAAGAGGAACGGTTGCAGGGTATATGCGAGCAATACGGCGGATGACATTCCGATTATTGTAGCGAGGCCAATTGAGCGTATTGCGGGGTGAGTTGCAATCAGCAGAGAGCTTGTGAAGATGATGAGCACCACAGCTGAGAAGAAGATTGCCGTCTTATGGTAAACCAGGAGGTTTGCATCGGAGTCAGTCTTCTTTGTGTTACTGAGCAATCCATCCATGACGAATATACTGTAATCGACACCTATACCGAATATAAAAGTAGAGATGACGATATTAATCAGATTGAATTGTAGTCCAAATATACCCATTATACCGAGCACAATGAACCAGCTTAGAGTCATAGGGATGAAAGCCAGTATGCTTAATGTCAGGTTACGGAAAGAGAGTAACAGAACGATAAATACGAATCCCATAGAGATATTCAAGGCTATCTGGAAGTCGTTGTTGATAGTCTCCACCATATTTGAAGCGTAGAACATCGGGTCGACGACAATGCAATCCTTAATGGCCGCTATAACCTCGCCGACGCTCTTTTGATTCTCGATTGTGGTCTGAGCAGGAGTAAATACCATATAGATGCTATCGGTGTATTCGACCATATTGGCGAGAAGACCGTCAGGAATGATTCCAGCCTCGTACAGCGACTGAGGTTCGATATCATCAGCTTCGAGTAGTGAGCGGAACTGCGAGAAGAGAGAGGGTTTGAAGCCGAATTTTGCTCCAGCCTTTTCGACCTTATTCATGACATCATCAATCTTCTCAGGAGTCCAGTATTCTTTCCATGCCTCTATATTATCATTCTGTTCATCCTCAGTCATGAAGAGGGTAGAGGCCTTACTATAGCCCTTAACTCGACCGCTGTCTTTCATCATCTCGAGTTTTGCGCAGACCTCTCTGCTGAGCATCAGAGCGCTGTCTAAGTCCTGAGAAGAAGCGGCATAGTAAGTTGTGATATGTCCTGGCTGAGTTTTTGAAGCGAGTAGGTCTTTAGACGCTGCCACTTCAGGAGCTGTATAGCTCACATTTGCAAGATTAGAGTCGAAGGTAACCCACTTTTGAGTGTAAAAGCATATTACGCTGATTAAAATCATGGTTGCAATCAGCCATTTATGACGCTCGAATGGATGAGAATTGAAGCGTTCAAGGACGGCGAAAGCCTTCTTAGACTTACGGTTTCTCTCGGGATTAAAGAAATGAGGAAGGAAAACGAGGCTGAAGAAGGTTGTTCCGACGAGAGCAAAGCTTGCGAATAGTCCGAAATCCTTTAGCAAGTCCGATTGAGTGAACATAAGACCGAGGAACGAGCCAATGGTTGTAAGGCAACCGAGGAATACGGGTTTTGCTTGATCTTTTATGACATGCTCAGGAGTGCTTACATACTTGTAATGGGTTATGACATGCAGGCAATAGCTGAGAGCGACACCGAGGACTATAGCGCCGATGCCGAGGGCCATTATAGACATTGTTCCACGTACGAGGTACATCATTGCGAGAGCGAAGAATGCGCCCCAAAGAACAGGGATAAGCAAGAAGAGTAGGGTCGACTTGTTCTTGAAACACAAACCGATGATGAAACAGCAAATAATCAGAGAGACTGTCACTGTCAGCGACAAGTCCTTCTTGATCTGCTTTGAGTTATTAACACTCTGAACAGGAGCGCCATGGAAACAGATATTGACTTCAGGGTGTATTTGTTGAAAGTCCTGTATTTCATTCTCCAGCATATCGACAAGAAGCTTTCCGCTTTTTGAGTCAAAAGCCTTAAAGCTTGGAGAGATATAGACGAGAGCAACAGTTGTGTCAGGAGTAAAGAGGTGGTTATTGTAAATAATCTGGTTACTGCCGAGTCCATCCTTAACATCTTTTAGTCGGTCGATGAGAATCTGTTTCATTCCGATAGGATCGATTTTTACGAGATCCTTCATTATGATACCTGCAGAAGAGGTTAGCAAGTCGTAGTTCTGCTGCATCTGATTATCAATACTCTCTTGCGAGAGCAGTGAATCGATGAATGCATAATCATCAGGCTCGACATACGAGGGGAAGTTATCGGCAATGTAAGCCATAGCATCCATCAAGATTGACTCATCAATCTGATAGAGGACATCGTCAATTCTGTTTGAAGCAGAGTCTTTTTCTAAGATTGTATCAACGAATTCGTCTGTGAAATCAGCCAATTCAGTAGCGTCGGTTTCGTCAGGATTGTTAGCTCTGAAGAGGATAAAGATTTTATCCTTGACTCTGAGATTAGCGAAGGCGAGTTTTTCGTTAGAATTGTTTGTTTTTGGCAAAAGACTTGAGATGTCTTCTTCGTATTCAACCTGCAACCCCAAAGCGATTAATGCGATTGTACTTGAGAGTAGCAGAGTCCACATCACAGCCTTGTGGTTGTGGAGAAATCTATATATGCTGAGTGTAAGTCTTGTCATGTTAAATTGTCCCTATTGAATTTGGGATTAAGTAGTGCCCGAGTAGGGTAAATAAAAAAGCCACACCCATACAAAGCTGATGGGTGTAGCGAATTACCTGCAAATAAACATCTCTGTCATTGCCCTTGAGTATAATATCCCACCGGACATGCTTAGGAGAAGCTTATTTTATTCGTGCTGCGATAAAATCGTAAAGGTTCTGGAAGGTTTTGATAGAGCCTACCTCTGAACCCTGGATTTTTACGCTGAATGTGCTCTCAATCAAAGCAACCATATCAACAAGGCTCAAACTATCGAGACCGAGAGTCTCCTTGATGTTAGCGTCAGCAGAAATCTCACTTACTTCTACCTCAAATTCCTCAGCCAAAACCTCATTGATTTGTTTGATCAGTTCTTGATTTTCCATCGTAAATAATTGATTATTATGTGATTTGTTATTTATTATCGTTTGCCTGTTTTCAAAACGCAGTGCAAATTTAGTAAATAAATTGAACTTTCAAAAGAAAATGAGTCGTTGGATTATGCTTGCCATGTGTAGACGCGAATCCAATCGAGCGACATAGTTGAGTGTGACAACTTAGGAGCATTGTCTTTTAAGTTACTACTCAATACGATATACATCTCCTCTTGAGGAATGCTACCTTTGTAGGTATAGACTTCGACGCCATTAACAGACCAAACGATTTTCTCTGGAGTCCAAAGAATTGAGATGATGTAGAAGTCGCTGCTGAAGTTAGCCCCGCTGATAGTTCCAGAGGTGTATTTACCATTTAGAGCGACACCAGCTAAGAAGCTCTTTGCGTTAGTTAAGCCGTAGTTCATGACGTTTATCTGGGGTTCAGCCTTACCAGTTGAGAGCCATATATTGTGAGTCAGAGGCTTAGAGAAATCGGCTTTAACCTTGAAGTCGAAGCGTCCATACTTCTGTTTGAAAGCATTACCAGTGTTGATTATGCCAGATGTAAAGTCGAATTCACCCTCAACGAAGCCGAGAGTATTACTCCACACGTTACCTTTAGCCTTTTCTGGGCGGGTAGAGATAGAGAGCTGCGAGTTGAGAGCTGTGATATTTCCCTCCTTGAATGTCTGTTTCTCGCTCTCAAGGCTATACGATGCTTTGGCAAGAGTCTGACCCTGATAGTATCCGAACGACCACTTATTTTTGTCGAAACTGTTGCCATTGAAATCGTCTTCAAATGTTAGATGCCACTTTTTCAGGTCGGCGAATGAGTCCTGAGCCAGACACTTGTTGTACCATAAGATATTCTTATTCTTACAAAGGCGTTCGTATTCGGCAATCTGATTAGCCTCTGGGCTCTTGGCGAAACGTTTTTTGTCTTCTATCTCAGCTTTATAGCTTTTAAACTCGTTGCTATTGACATAAGTTTTAAGCTCCTCGTACTTAGCGAGTTTATCGCTACCCTTTATGGCGGTGTAGTTACGATATATAGTACTTGAAGTTGTCTTGTTGACGAACTTGACTTCAGAGCTTTTCAATGCGCGTTTAAAGCGTTTGAGAGTCTGGTATTCCTCGCTCTTCTTAAAATCTTTAGATGCTTGCTTAGCTCTGAATTCAGGAGAGTTGACAACACCTTTCAGTTCGATGGAGTCTTTGTAGTTACCCGACTCCAAGCAATTCTGAAGTTTTGAATCGAGACCTTTAGACGAGAACTTCAGATAGTCCTTGATATCCTGAGATGAGGCGAGTCTCTTATACTCTTGTTCTTTTTTGAACGCCTCTGTTGATGAAAACTTTTCAGTCTTCAATTTTGTTACGCGAGCCTTGAAATCGGCTGATGATGTAATCTCTTTAAGTTCTATGTACCTTGCCATTTCGCTTGAAGTGGCGATGGTCTTAAACTTCTCGAAATCTGCAACATGTTGTAGGCACTTGGCCTCGTATTTCTTCGTTGAAGGATATTTCCCACCGAAGAGAAAGCTAAAAAATCCCATTTATTTTGATTTGTTATATTATTACCTATTAATTAATGTAGCGATATACGATATTGCGCAGAGATGCGGCATTTATTGGCTTTGCAATAAAATCGGTACATCCGGCGTCGATTGTTTTAGCCTTGTCACTTTCAAAAGCGAAAGCGGTCAGGGCTATTATAGGGATGGACTTATCGACCTCGCGAATGTTTTCTGTTGCGGCGAGACCACCAAGTCGTGGCATTCTGACATCCATTAGAATGAGGTCAGGATGTTCTGACTTATATAGTTCGATTGCCTCGACGCCATCACGAGCCCAAATCAGTTCATATTCATTTTTGAGAATATAAGAGACGAGCATAAAATTGCTTTCAGTATCTTCGGCAACCAGAATCTTAGGTTTTCCGTCGTTAGTTTTTTGTGAGAGATGGTTCTGAACCTGTTCTGTACACTCTTCGTTGTTATTTATCAAACTTGGATCCATAAGCGTTTGTGCGTTGTCCTTTATGATGTTCATATATTTTACCTTGGTATCCATATCGGCCTCTGAGCATATCAACTCAGCAAAACCGAGGATAGAATTCATATGAGTCCTGATGTGATGTTGTAAGTTGTGGAATGAGGTATCATTATATATCTGAATAGCAGACATCTCAGATGACCAAACATTATGTTTTACGTCAGGCAAGAGGAAGAAATGGCTATCAGTTGACACGATACATATAAATTCGTTATCAACAGGCATGGATATATCGGCGCAATAGTTGTCGGTATCAAGATGCAGAAAATCCTCCACGATCTGACGTTTTCCTATTTTTGCTATATTGCTGCAAATATTGAGGATATGTATGGCCTCGGCGTCAATGAGAGAGGATAATTGTTTGCCGTTGATGTTATTCTTACCTATCCATTTTTGAATACGAGGATTAGAGTTGAGAATGAGCAAATCTTCGGGAGCGCCGTTGCCGTCGAATATGAATTTCAAATGAAGAAAGCCATAAGGCGAGTTTTTTATCAACCCTTCAAGTAACCCCTGGTTTTTATTGTGGTCTGCATCTTTCTGAGCAAGAGACAGGCTATGGTCGATAAGGCGAGCAACACATCTAAACCATATCTCATCGTATTTCAGAGGGTCAGCGTAGTTACGTATGAAGTCGACAATCATAAGACCATACGTTTTTCCACTTTTAATCAGGGGAAATATATAAACGCTTTTATCGGTCTTACACGAGAGGGCGTCGAGACTGATTCGTTTTTCGTGTTCTGTATTATTCAGCAGGGGAGCAACGATAGGTGAACCATCGGATACTCTGTCTATAATCCACTTGGCGTTATTGACAGGAATATTACGGAACAGATTAAACCTTGCGGGGACGCCCTGACAGGTTGCTTCGTGAGTACATGACATAGTTGTCATGTTTTCATCGTATTGCAGTATACTTATTCGGTCGGCAGCAACATTTTTCATCACTTCATCTATGATAGCAGATGTCAGAGACTGAGCTGAAATATCATCTATATTGGCGAATATCTTTGCCAACAGAGACGATTGACGATTGAAGTGGTGAGTAATGGTTTCAAGGAGGACGTTAGACTTATCGCGCGACTCATATACACACTCAACGAGGTAGCCATAGACTCTACAGCCATCACCATCGCGATGAGTCTCTTTAATCTTGAGCCATCTTTTATCCGTTGGGAAGGTGACATCCAGCAATGTTCCGCTTTTCATTCTGTCGAAATTGACAGGAGTGATTTTACGGAAGTCAGATCTGACTAAGTTCTCAAATGAATCGAATGGTATTTCACTCATATCGGTATTGAGAAGTTCGCAAAAGCACTTGAAGCCCTTGATAGTATTCGTGGAGAAGTCGGCGCACCACAAACCAAAAGGCAGTTGATTTACAACTGTCTCATAGATAGTTTGTTCTATGATGGCCGTCTCTTTAGTCATAACTGGTTGGTTAGCAATAGAATCAGACGGGAACAGCTGTGACACTGTTCGGGTAAGAATCTAATTTCTTCTCCTTGTAATTAGGCAAAAATAGGTTTATTGATTGTCTTTAACAAGTCTTGAATCGAGAATTTTATATAGTTTATCGCTTTTTCTAACTTTTCCGGATACTGGCATTGAAAATATATCCCCTTTTTGAACGCTTTCGACGGAGTTGAGGTCAAGTCGAAGTTCTTCAGCCTTCAACTCCATGACACCAGTTGTAGGGCCCATGATAACGATTTTTTCATTGACGGATAGGGAGTTGGATTCGAGAATAAATTCAGCCACGTTAAGTTTTGAGAAGTAGTTACGGACAGTTCCTATCAGCACCTTCTTCTCGGTGGCAAGATTTCCGTATTTATCACTCCATTCACCCATTGTTTGTCCTTGGTAGTAGCCATCCCAGAAACCGCGGTTGAATACAGATTTAAGGCGGTCATCCCATGAAGTGCGCATCTCATCGTTATAGTCCCCGTTGCAGATAGCATTGAGTGCCTCGTTATAGCATTCGCAGACAGTTTTCACATAGTCGGCAGAACGAGCACGACCCTCGATTTTAAAGACGCGCACACCACTATTGACCATTCGGTCGATGAAACCGATAGTTTTCAGGTCTTTCGGTGACATGATATATTTGCCATCTACCTCGAGTTGGTTATGAGTTTCAACATCTTCTACAAGGTATTTGCGTCGGCATACCTGAAGACAGGCACCGCGATTGGCGGAATGCCCCAATGTGTTGAGGCTGAGGTAGCACTTTCCGCTGACAGCCATACAGAGGGCACCATGGGCGAACATTTCAATCTGTATTAGTTCGCCTTTTGGTCCTCTTATCTTTTGTTGCACAATATTGTTATATATATTGGCAACCTGATCCATATCGAGTTCCCGAGCGAGAACAACGACATCTGCATATTTGCTGAAGAATCTCAGAGCTTCAGTATTTGAGACATTGGCCTGAGTGCTTATATGTACCTCGACGCCAATCTGGCGTGCATATTCTATTACGGCGAGGTCAGAAGCTATGATTGCTGTTACGCCCGACTCTTTAGCCGAGTCTACTATTTCGCGCATCAGTTGCAGCTCCTTATCATATATAACAGTGTTTACAGTCAGGTAGGTCTTGACATCAGCCTCTTGTGCAATTCTAACAATCTCGCGGAGGTCATCACGTGTAAAGTTATTTGATGACCTGGAGCGCATATTGAGTTGTTCGATGCCCAGATATACTGAATCAGCGCCAGCCTGTATTGCAGCTCTCAGCGACTCGTAGGAGCCCACTGGTGCCATTAGCTCGAGTTCTTCTCTTTTCATTTAATGTGTTAGTTATTTAGACTGTGAGAAATAGTCTATCAAGGCAGTTAGAGAGACAAGCGACGCATTCCAGTTGATAGCTATTTCGTTTGAAGCGTATGAGTTGACATCGTCAAGGAAGCACAACTCAGGGTCGTCGGTCTTATAGTCAAGACCATCCTGCTTGCCACCATTTGGACCGCCAGCGAGGAATCCAGGAATAGGTTTTTCGATACCATCTGCCTCTGAGAGACGGTGGTGGGGGTGTTTGGTGCTATTGACGCCAAAACCAGTCACGTAGCAGAATCCGAGAGGGTTTCTGCCAAGGATATAATCCATGTTTTCGATAGCAGCTGTCAAGTATTTCTGCTCTTTAGTCAAGTAGAAGAGACGTGACAGTTCAATAGCTGGGTTTGCACATGATTCAGACAAGCATCCCCAGTGGAAATTCATTGGAGAACCACCATAAGGAGTTGCAAATGGTGTGGTCAGGGCCACATCAACGAGAGAGTCAGCATACTGTTGGAGCAGTTTTGTCTGAGCCTCACCAATCTCCTTATCAGCCTCGTTACCTGTAGCTGCGTTTCTAATCCATTGCCATTGACCGAGAGAGGCGAGGTTACCCCATGTTGAAGTCTTGTAACAATTAGGTATAATCGCCACTGCATCAGAGCGATAATTCTCATCACCTGAAGCAAGATACAACTCTGTAGCTGCCCAGAATCGTTCGTCACTCTCGTTTATATCGTCGTATGCGCCAGTAGTCACATCAGGGTCGAATTTTTCATTCATCTTAAACTGGAAATAGAAAGTACCCTTGTTAGATTCAGCCCAAGCATAAGCTTTTTTTGCAGCATCGAGAGCCTTCTTGGAGAAGTCGCCATACAGTTCTTCGTTAGAGTAGATACGAGAAGCCATTGCCATGAGAGCGGCAAAGTCGTAAGAAGCTGGAGAGGACTTTGCTACAACGTAACGCTGTTGTTTACATTCCGAAGGCATAACGAAGGCCTCGAATGAAGGGGTTGTGAGTTTATGATATACACCGCCGTCGGCTGGATCCTGCATTGTAAGCATCCATTTCATATTGAACATCATTTCGTCGAGAACATCTGGAATATTATTAGAAGATTCAGGGATGTCAACATTCTGATTTGCGAAGTAATCGGGAATTATCTCGTATGTAGAGAGAATCATACCGATGGTATACGCAGAGTTTACGATATACTTGTTATAGTCGCCAGCATCATACCATCCGAATTGAGAAGAGATGATATCACCAGCCTTTCTGCCTTTTGAAACAGCGGAGGGGTGAATCATAACCTTGTCGTCGAGGTGGCCAGCAGGACGGCTCCACTCTTTAGCGTATGGCTCATCGATAGCAACACCAGTGCGCTGGTAATAGAAAGCCTTAAGAGAAGCTACTGCGAGATCCTTCAGGAGATCATCCTTAACAGAGAATTTATAGTCGAGACCTCCAATTTTGAGAGTATAATCACCTGCAACCTTGAGCTCGGAAATGTCAACGGGAGTCCTGAATCTGTTGGAGTTCGACAACTTGCTTTGACCCGTCTGACCCTTAAGAACGATTTTGCCATTCTGGTCGAAAACCGAGAAAGAGGCATTTAAAGCGGTGTCGAGGAAGATAACTTTCTCTTGGTTCGGATAGAAACCAATCTGATTGGCTAATATCTGAGTATCAGGCGAAAGCGTGGGCTGATTGCAAGCAGTCATTGCGGTGATGAGTAGTGATGCGACAGCCCCTGACAGTAGGATGGTGTTTTTCATAATCTATTACATTTAGGTTATTAGTTTCTATTACAATTCCATAATCGAGCACTCAAGCCGATGCTATTGAGAGTTCCTGCGATGTGATAACGCGACATCGCATAGCGAAAGTCTAAGCGTTTAGCAATCTTAACACCCAAACCCCAAGAAAGGCCTGCGGCGCCACCAGCGGAGGAGATGCGTAGTTCACGTCGCTTGCGTTGGTCGTAGCCGAATGAGAAATAGAAAACCTTGACAGGTTGAAATTCCAATCCCCAGATACAATGGCGCATAAGATTGTCTGCGAAATCAAGTTTGCTGGAATTAGTCTCCATTGGAGTCAGATCCCACTGATGGAGGTCTTTTATAGTCAACTGCATACGGAATGGAGCATGTTCTGGCTTGTATACAATGCCAAGAGAGACGTATGGACGCAGGGATTCACGGGAAGTGCTGCCATCAGCGTCGTAGTTTGAGAGTTGTCCGCCGACATTACATATGGAGAGAGCTGTTCGCAAGCGCCCCTCTTTCCATTGTCCCAAAATGCCGAAATCCATACATATACCGAAACTTGATTTTCCTGCGAGAGAACTCCATACGGGACGAATTGTAGCTCCTAAATTGAGACCGGGTGCCAGCTCTTTTGAATAGGTAATGCTTATAGCATCCTCATGACTGCTTCTTTTTCCAAGATATGAACCATATTCATCAGTTGCATCGATGCTTCCATAACCGATGTGTTGGATAGCAAGAGCCATATTTCCGATGGATTCGAAATGGTGAGCGAATACAGCAGCACCAGTCCATATACCATCTGTGAGAGGAGAGGCGTAGAAACCGACATTACCACTTAGCGTATCAGTCAGAAGAGCAGGATTCTGTATCCACATTCCGACTTCGTCTTCTCCGGTTACGCAGTGACGACCTCCCAAACCAACAGAGCGACTTTGAAAGGGCATTCTCAGAAAGTCGTATACCGTTTCATCGTTCTGTTGACAGAAAGCAATTATTGAAGTATATACGGATAATATGGTGATTAACAGCCTGTTCATTGATTTTGTATAGCTTCGATATTTCTGGTATTCAAAATATCCTTTCCCTCAGTAGTCATAAGAAAATCGATGAGCTCTTTGTAACGTTCATTCACCTTAGGGCGGACAACCTTCATTGTGGAGTTCATGAGGTGATTCTGCTCCGAGAATGGTTCCTGAAGGATACCCATGGCAGCCGGAAGCCATCGTTCAGGGTGTACCCCCTCGTGTTTACCTCCGCGGCGCATCTGACATATCTCGCTCCAAATTAGTTCTATGGCACGTTTAGTAAACGAATCCGTCTTACTATCTTTAAGACCTTCACTTTCGAGACGACTCTTTATAGCGGATATATTAGGAACTACGAGAGCTATTGTATATGGCGACTGGTTGTTGTACAAGACGCATTGGTCGATGTATGGCGAGAGTTCGACGATACTCTCTTCGATACCTTCAGGAGAGTATTTCTCGCCATCGGAGCTGATAAGAAGGCTTTTGAAACGTCCCAGGACATATAGGAAACCATCCTTAGCTATATAACCCATATCACCAGTATGAAGCCAACCATCGACAATCGTCTCAGCAGTAGCATCGCTATTCTTCCAGTAGCCCTTCATTACATTGCCACCCTTTATGACAATCTCACCTTTTTCGCCCTGAGGAAGCACCTTGCCATCCGTATCGCATATCTGTATTTCCATGAAATGAACAGGCATTCCGGAAGAGCCGAATCTGGCGTTTACCTTCGAGTTGGACGAGATAACGGGAGAGGCTTCGCTAAGACCATATCCCTGGAAGATTGGAATGCCTACAGCAGCGAAGAAGCGTTGAAGCTCGATATCGAGCAGAGCGCCTCCGCCAATGAAATATTGAAGCCTGCCTCCGAAATTATCCTTGATTTTATTCATCAAGATGATATCTCCGATTTTTTTTAAAGGCCAGAGGAGAGCTCTCCAACCGCATCCTCTGTTAAAATACTCGCCATTGTATGAGTATGCGCACTTTCTGAAGAATTCAAAGAGAGACCAAACCACTTTACCTTTCTGTCTGATACCGCTCTCTATGTTCTTGCGGAATGCTTTGGAGAGGGCAGGGACGCTCATCATGAGGGTTGGTCGCACCTCTTTTATGTTTTTTGGGATATTTCGAAGAGTCTCCATTGGAGTTCGTCCAATCTCCTGAGAAGCTATTGTAGAGCCATAGTACATCATGCAGTAGAGGCATGTGGTATGAGCGAACGAGTGGTCCCAAGGCAGGATTGTCAATGTGACATCTTGAGGAGTAATCTTAATCAGCGATGCTGATTGCAACGTGTTGGATATATAGTTGCCGTGAGTCAGCATGATACCCTTTGGGTCAGATGTCGTTCCAGAAGTATAGGAGATATTGACCACATCATCCGATCTAATCTGCGCTACATTATCGGCAAATATTTTACTATTGTCAGGGTTTGCGAGCCACTCCTTACCATTTTGACAAATGGTAGAGAATGAGAGTCCTAAATTATTGTCGTCGAGATATATAATACCCTCAAGTTGTGACCACTTATTCTTTATCTCTTCAATACGTTTTGCTTGCGGTTCAGATACTATTAGGAAACGCGATTCAGAGTGTTGCAATCGAAACGACACCTCATTTTCGGGGTCGAGTTTTATGGATAGTGGAACATTAACAGCGCGGGCATACAAAATACCTAATTCAGCAATCAGCCATTCCCGTCGTCCTTCGCTCATCAGAGCTATTCTGTCACCCTTTTTTATTCCTAAAAGCATAAGACCTGCCCCGAAACTCCGAGCTGCATCACGAATCTCAGTAAAAGACTTCTCTTCCCACGTTCCACCACGTTTATCGAGAGTGAGAGTGTTATTAGCGAATAATCTGACACCGCGATTCAGCAGGTCGATAATAGTCTCCAGATTTTCAGTATTCTGTTCCATAAGATGATGTATAGATTAGTAGACTTTCTTGCAACGCAGGATGACCTTTTTTCCATCACTAAGGGTGGTAGCAAAGATATATATGTCACCACCGTCGCCAATTTTTAGCTTTGCACGCAGCCGCTCGACCGACATAGGGAAGTTACGGGTTTTAATATTAGCCTTTTTGACATTACGAAGCAGAATATGCAAATCGTATGGAGCAAATGTTGACCACGACGTAACCTCATAGACCTTGCCTGGAAAATCTTCGATTAAATCGTCGGAGGTATATAGATGGGTATTGGCGTGCAGTTTACTAATAGAAAAACGTTGAGCCACAGTACGGAAAGCTCCCGACTTTAAGATAGACGCATTAGGCTCATACAGATATGTTTTAGGTGTTATCGAGTACTTGCAGAGAGAGTTACGTTCGTCAGTAGGAGTGAAGATAAACATCTGGATATTGCTATCCTTATCTATATTGACTGCTTTGACCTTGATGAGATTGCGAGGCAGATTCATACCGTCTCTATTGAGAACCAAAAGTAGCTCCTTGCATTCGCCGGCAACAGATAGGACATGTATCTCGCATATAGATGGCAGTTGTTCGAGAGCCTCTGAAATGTCGAACATTGGAGATAGTTTGACTATCACCATATCAGATTTCTCAATCATGATATCGTGCATTCTTCTAATATCAGGAGTGCAATCGCCAAGCAAGACTGTTTTGCGACCGCTTTCGCTACGCCTTGCAGGATCAATCATAATGCAATCAACATGTTCGGTCATATTGGAGATATACTCCTCAGCATCACCATGGACGACCTCAAAGTTTTTGAGGCCAAGTGATTGAAAGTTATGTTCAGCCAGTTTTGTCAGTTCTTCATTCTGTTCGACATAGACAGATTTTTCGAATATTGGGCTCATAAATGAGAAGTCAATCCCCATGCCCCCAGTCAAGTCGACCAATCGTTTTCCACCTCTGCAAATACGAGCTTTATATTGGCCTGTATATTCACTTGAGGCTTGTTCTAAAGAGATATGTTTGGGGTAGATGATTCCAGGAGTGGTTGACCATGTCTCACTTTTTGATTTCATTCGCTGAATGCCTTCAATCTGTTGCAAGACGACATCGGTCCGGACACCATCCTGAGGTTTTAGTTGTAGGGCTAAATCAGCGACATTTCTGGAGCTATTCTGAAGAACAAGATTCGACTCTTGTTCAGACAGATTTATATCTTCATTTGCCATCATATTTCGGTTTAGAACTTCCACGTCATTGCAAAGATACTATTATTTTGTAAGTTCGTCATTTTTTAAATGCCATTTCGATTGGAAGTTCCATTTGTAGAGCTGTCCAGTTCCCAATCCCTGAGCCATGGTTGTATTCTTAGTAGAGATCCAATCGGCAATAGCGTCAAGACCAATATTACTCTCCAAAGCCGATGTCACCCACCAACCAATATGTCGTTCTTCTGCGAGTCTAATCCACTCTTCAGCACCGCTTATACCACCATGCAGAGTGGGTTTTATGACAATGAATTGAGGTTTTACAGCATTCAGCATTTCAATTTTTTCAGCCGTTTTATTCAGACCTATCAGCTCCTCATCGAGAGCTATTGGTATGGGTGACTCCTCGCATAGCCTACGCATATCGCTCCATTGGCCTTGACGAATTGGTTGTTCAATTGAATGGACATTAAACTTACTGAGTTCATTCAAGATGGCCATAGCCTTATCAGGCGAGAAACCACCATTAGCATCGAGACGCAGCTCGACGCTCTTTCCAATGGTATGCACTGGGTTGTTGCGTAGATAGTGCAATAATTGGAGTTCCGACTGAAAAGAGAGACCTTTAGCTCCAATCTTGATTTTGATGCAACGGAAATTATCTGATAGTTTTTCATCGATCCGTCGTTTCATTGTTGCAATATCGCCCATCCATATCAAGCCATTAATCTGAATTTTATGATTTGAGTTAATATTGCAATCCAAGTTGATGCTACGCAGAGCACACTCCACAGCGAAAATCATTGATGGAGCGTTATGCCATTTCTCATAATCAATAAATCCTTTGTCACAGAATTCGTTGCAGAATTGAAAGAGAATATTCTCGTAGTTGGAAGAGGCATCAACACTTAAATCGGGCAGGGGAGCGGCTTCACCCGTACCGCTCCTGCCCGAAAGCATATCATTAATCGTTATAATCCAAATGTTGTGTGTGAGATACTCGCCACGTGAGGTGCGTGCTGCAACCTTGAATAACAGTTCCTTATGCTCGATACTATAGGAGTAGCGCATATCTTATCTTCTTGTTCTCGCACCGCTTGAGCGTGATGTAGTACCTGAGGTCGTACTGGAAGAGTTGGTCGTCGATGTTCTCGAACGAGTTGTTGTCGATTGCGTACTCTCTGATGAAGAGTTAACACTTGTCGATTTGTTCGAAGTTGATGTTGCAGGTTTCGACTCACTCTTGCTTGCTTCAGGTTTAGCTTCAGCTTTTGTTGTTGTAGAAGAGTTGGTTGTGCGTACAACAGTAGCATTCGAGCGATTCTCGTAGCTACGACGAGTTGTCGAACGGCCAGTTGAAGAATTATTCACAGGAGCACTTGAGGGATTCACTCCCGGATTGCCTTGAGAAGGAGCGCCCGACGTCTGCTCTTGCCGTTGCACATTCTCCTGCACAGTATTATTCTCAACCTCCTGGGTTTGAGTAATATAGTTATTGTTTACTATAGTAATAGTTGAATTAGTATTATTACTGATATTGTTGTTACCGACATTATTAGTATTGGTTGAGCTTGTATTGTTATTAACAGTAGACTTATTAGAGTTGCTACTATAATTCGGCTGGTTATTTGCTGGATGGTTTGAATCGTAGTGATTCTGATTATTGTAGTGAGGCTGTCCACCAGCTGGCTGGCTGTAGTGGGGTTGACCGACATATCTGTCGTCATAGTGATGAGGAGGCGGAGGAGGTGGAGTTGTATGCGATGGGGTTGTTGTAACCACGACTGGAGTCTCAACAACGGCTGGGGTCTCTGTATATAAAAGTCCAAGACAACTGGTGAGGCATAAGCCAACAGAAATACTTGAACAGAAAATAGCAATGCGTTTCATGGTTTAAATGTTTTAGGTTTTTGTTTAGTGTATATCAATTATCTTGCCAAATGCCAAATGTTATATCTTTAGCAATGTAAATTTACGGAGATAATTCTGACATATCCAAAAATATCTGCAAATATTAGAAAAAAATCAAAAAATGAGTAATTTAGCGAGTGGTAATAAACCGACATCAATATGCTTAAAAAAGTTCGTATTGCGTTGGCCACGCTGATGTTTATAGCGGCCTTCGTTTTGTTTTTGGATTACACAGGAACTGTTCATGACTATTTAGGATGGGTTGCCAAGGTTCAATTTATGCCTGCAATTCTGGCAATGAATTTTCTTATTGTCGCTCTTCTCGTTATTCTTACCTTACTTTTTGGACGTCTGTACTGCTCAGTGATATGTCCTTTGGGTATCATGCAGGATATAATTGCGAAAATTGGGGCTTATAATAAGCGACGGCGATATCGTTTTTTCTATTCCAAGGGAAAGAACATATTGCGCATAGTCATGATGCTTATTTTCATTGTTTGCATGGCGTTAGGAGTATTGAGTATTGGTCCGTTGCTTGAGCCGTACAGCATCTTCGGACGAATTGTCAATTCACTGTTTCAGCCTCTTTATAGCTGGACCTGCAACGGACTTGCCATGCTTGAGAATCGTTTTGAGATGTACAATATATATGGTAACGAAGTGTGGCTGAAGAGTGGAAGCATGCTTGTTGTTGCTATTGTATCACTTATCGCCATCGGGTACTTAGCATGGAGGAACGGACGAACCTATTGCAATACCATCTGTCCTGTCGGCACTATATTAGGATTTCTCAGCAAGAAATCGCTCTTTGCGATACAGATAGACCTTACAAAATGTGCTCATTGTGGAATGTGTGAGAAGCAGTGTAAAGCGGCATGTCTGAGTTCCAAGGAGAAGAAAATCGACTATAGTCGTTGTGTAGTCTGCATGGATTGTATTGACGACTGCAAGCATAACGCTATCAGCTATTCTATGAGGAGATTCTCCAAAAAAGAGGGGAGTCCTGAGCCGAAGGATCCAGAGAAGCGAGCCTTTGCCACGACAGCGTTGTTTGTAGCTGGAGCGGCTGTTGCCTCAGCACAACATAAGACTGTGGATGGAGGGTTAGCAACCTTGGAGAATAAGCAGGTACCACCTCGCAAGATAACACCTGTTCCTGCTGGTGCCAAGAGCATAAAGCATCTTTCAGACCATTGTACTGCGTGTCAGCTGTGTGTCAGCGCATGTCCAAATCATGTTTTGGTGCCATCAAGCGAATTGTCGACATTCATGCAACCTCGCATGACATTTGAGCATGGCTATTGTAGAGTGGGATGCACACTATGCTCTGAGGTATGTCCGAATGGGGCCATAGCGAAGATAAAGAGAGAGGAGAAGACAGCAATTAAGGTCGGACATGCAGTATGGATTAAGGAGAATTGCATTGTTGTGGACAAAGGACAGAAGTGTGGCAACTGTGCTCATCATTGTCCGAGTCATGCCATTGAGATGGTGCCTCTGAATGGTGATGAGAAGCTGAAGATTCCAGTTGTCAATGCAGAGAAGTGTATTGGCTGCGGAGCATGTGAGAACTTATGTCCTTCACGGCCGATAAGTGCCATATATGTAGAGGGTTATGATAACCAGATTATTTCATGATTTTAAAGAGTATCTCGTATGAAGAATAAAGATATAGACAGGAGAGATTTTCTAAAGGGAATGGCTGTTGTGGGAGCAACGGTAGCAGCGGCAAAGATACTACCTGGATGCTCAACAGAGAAGAGTTCAGATGTTAGTGGGGGAGTCGTAGAAGAAGAGATTCCGACAGACAAGATGGAGTATAGAACGACGCCTACGACAGGAGATAAGGTATCGCTTCTTGGATATGGCTTTATGCGCCTACCGACCAAGAAGGATGAGAACGGAGAAGAGGTGATTGACCAGGAGCAGGTCAATAAATTGACAGATTATGCAATAGAGCATGGAGTTAACTATTTCGATACGTCGCCAGCCTATTGCAGGGGTCATTCAGAAGATGCTCTTGGCAAGGCCTTGAGTAGGCATCCGAGAGATAAATATCTTGTAGCTACAAAACTATCCAACTTCTCACCTGACCAGCAGACACGAGAGAAGAGCATCGAGATGTATAACAATTCGCGTAAGTATCTGCAGGTAGATGTTATCGACTATATGCTGTTGCATGGTGTTGGCATGGGAGGTCTTGACAATCTCCGTGCTCGGTATCTCGATAATGGAGTGCTGGACTTCCTTATGGAGGAGCGTAAAGCCGGCAGAATACGCAATCTGGGATTCTCATTCCATGGTGATGTAGAGGTATTTGACTATCTCTTGTCGAAGAATGATGAGTATCATTGGGATTTTGTACAGATACAGCTCAATTATGTCGACTGGAACTATGCCAAGGAGCAGAATCCGCGAAATGTGAATGCTGCATATCTGCAGAGCGAGCTCGACAAGAAGGGTATCCCGTCAATCATTATGGAGCCATTGCTTGGCGGTCGATTAAGCAAGGTACACGACCATGTGGCACGGAAATTTATGGAACACAGTCCTGGCAAGAGTATTGCATCGTGGGCATTCCGTTTTGCAGGGCATTTCGACGGGGTTCTGACTGTTCTGAGTGGTATGACCTACATGGAGCATCTGCAGGATAATATCAAGACCTATTCGCCATTGAACAAGCTAACGCAAGAAGAGCTTGACATGCTTGAGAAGATAGCTCTTGAGATGATAAGCTATAAGACGATACCGTGTAACGACTGCAAGTATTGTATGCCATGTCCTTATGGTCTCGATATACCATCAATTCTTGTGCACTACAATAAGTCGATAAATGAGGGATTTATGCCAGGTAAACCAGAAGACGAGGAGTATAATTCGCTGCGCAAGAGATATCTGATTGGGTACGACAGAGTTGTCGACCGCGAGCGTCAGGCAGATCGATGTGTGGGATGTGGTGTATGTATGCCACATTGTCCACAGAATATCAGAATCCCAGAGATGATGCGCATGATTGACCGATTTGTCAACAATCTCAGAGATTCGTGATATTAGAAGTCATTTGTCAGATCATAGACAGAAAATACTGATGTATTCTCGTATCATCGGTCAATTCTGGATGGAACGTCAGAGCCAGCTGGTTTCCCTCTCGTGCAACAACAATACGGTCATCTACAGAGGCGAGAATTTCAACATTCTCGCCTTTTCCCTTGATATATGGAGCTCTGATAAAAGTTAGAGGAATATTACATCCTATGCCTAATAGATTCTGAGCCGTTATGAAACTGCCCAACTGACGCCCATAGGCATTACGTTGTACTGTAATATCCATAGTTCCGATACGTTCCATATTATTAATACTACCATCGGCCTCGATAGCTTTTGAAGCGAGAAGAATACAGCCTGCACACGTTCCCATGACAGGTAGTCCTTGTGCAATGCTCATCTTGATAGGTTCGATGAGACCCTCGTCTTTCATGATACGTGCCATAGCAGTACTTTCGCCACCGGGTAATATGAGAGCGTCCTTGTCGCCCATCCAATCGCTGAGGTTACGCACTTCAAATGATTCTACGCCGAGCTTCTGCAACATCAATTCATGTTCGATAAAAGCCCCCTGAAGCGCAAGAACTGCAACGCGATGTCTAATTCTTCTCATAACATTTCAGATGCCTCTCCCTTCCATAATAACCTTTATCTCTTGCTCATTTATACCCACCATCGCTTCGCCAAGGTCCTCAGATAGTTCTGCAACAATCTTAGCATTTTGATAGTTCGTAACAGCCTTAACAATTGCTTCTGCGCGACGTTTAGGGTCGCCGCTTTTGAAGATACCAGATCCCACAAAGACGCCTTCAGCACCGAGTTGCATCATGAGGGCGGCATCAGCAGGAGTAGCAATACCACCGGCAGCAAAGTTAACAACAGGCAAACGTCCTTCATCATGCACCTGTTTGAGAAGATTGTAAGGAACCTCCAGTTGCTTGGCGGCCTCATATAGTTCATCTTCTACCATTGAAGCAATGTGACGTATCTCACTCTGCATCTTACGCATATGGCGAACAGCTTGGATTACATCACCTGTGCCGGGTTCACCTTTAGTACGAATCATAGTAGCGCCCTCGTTAATGCGTCGGAGAGCCTCACCAATATTGCGTGCACCGCATACAAAAGGCACCTTGAACAGATGTTTATTGATATGGTAGATATCATCTGCAGGGGATAGAACTTCGCTTTCATCAATATAATCTATCTCAATAGCCTCCAGAATCTGAGCCTCCACAAAGTGCCCGATACGGCATTTAGCCATAACAGGAATCGAGACAGCCTTCTGTATACCTTTAATCATCTTTGGATCGCTCATTCGTGAAACTCCACCAGCGGCTCTTATGTCGGCTGGGATTCGTTCGAGAGCCATTACTGCGCAAGCACCAGCAGCCTCAGCAATACGAGCCTGTTCAGGTGTTGTAACGTCCATGATAACACCGCCTTTTAGCATCTGAGCCAGCTGGCGGTTAAGGGTTTGTCTGTTTTCCATTCGTTATTGTTATTAATTGAGTTGCAAAGGTATTACGACTCAAATAAACAGAAAACAGCTTGTTCTTTTATCCGAAAGCAACAGCTACAGATATGCAATTTTTCGATATTCGCTTGGCGTTATACCAGTAAATCGTTTAAAGAAGTTAGTTAGATGAGCCTGAGAAGAGAACTCGAGTTCGTACGCAATCTCCTGAATAGTCTTGCATGTTTGGAGCAACTCCTTGATGCGACAGAGAAGAGTAGAATCGATAATACCTTTAGGAGACTGATTAACGACCTTCTTTGTGATTTGCGATAGGTAGCGAGCTGACACATTCAGCTTTGCAGCATAATAATTTACGTCATTGCTGTTTTTGCACTCGTCCTCTTGCATAGCGACAAAATCATGGTATAGTCCAAGACATCGTGACGACAACTCAGTGTTCTCAATCGATGGCATCATGTAGCGGGCCTTTTTTTCAGCTTCATCTATTGACATGCCCTGGCTAAGAAGAAGTGCGATAGTTGAGCATAACTCGTTGCACTGACCATGGCTATCATCAGCAACGATTGTCTTGTCGCAATGGAAGTGTTCACAGTCTCTCCTCTTAATGACGAGAGCGCTACATAAAGGAATCAGCTCTTCCTGTACCTTATAAATCAGCTCTTCATTCATCAGTAAATCGTTATTACTTGATGTTACGACAGGAGAGAAGAGCACCCATACGGGTTTGTATTTGTGCAGACATCTTATTATTGCATCGAGAGTATAGCGGCTTCTGAATAAACCTATCTTGATTACGTAAGGCGGAATATCATCTGCTATGGCCTCAATCTGGCGTTCTATTATCTCCGCTGGAATATCGTAGAAATCCTGAATGCCGAGAGAGTTCTGCATAGTCAGAGTTGAGATTACCGACAAAGCGTTGCCACCCATCCTTGAGATGGTTTTTATATCAGCCTGAATCCCAGCACCCCCAGCACTATCAGATCCTGTTATAGTCAGTATTGCATTCATATTCACGTTTTGCAAATGCGAATATAACCATTCTTAATTGGTATGAAGAGAGTTGTTCGCATAGTTATAAAATAAATGCACAAATATGCAATCAGAGGGGTATGGGGATAAAGAAAGGTATATGTATAGAATAAAAAAAGTCGCTGTAAAAACAACGACTTTTGGCGGAGAGAGAGAGATTCGAACTCCCGGTACTCTCGTACGCCGGTTTTCAAGACCGGTG
>JABUTU010000061.1 GCA_021443545.1 Marinilabiliaceae bacterium
GGCAGACTGTAAATCTGCTGACTTCGTCTTCGGTGGTTCGAATCCATCTTCACCCACATCAAATACCGGTTGGATTACCAATCGGTATTCTTTTTTCTCCCTCTTTCCGTCAATTTTTCTCCACATTATAGTCACTAAAAGGCTTACTTTTGCATCACTGATTAGAATAGTAATAAAACAATTTTATGGCTACAAAATTTCTGAAAATAAATCCTGACGATAACGTGGCAGTCGCCATCGTCGAACTCCATAAGGGTGAGTCGGTTGTCGTTGAAGGCACCTCCATTGTATTGCTCGAGGATATACCTGCAGGACATAAATTCGCTCTCAAGGACTTCTCCTCTGGCGAGAACGTGATTAAGTATGGCTATCCAATAGGGCACTCTCTGGCAGATGTAAAAGCAGGCTCATGGATGTCGGACCGAAATATAAAGACAAATCTCGCGGGACTCCTCTCCTATACATACGACCCGAAACTGGTCGAGCTTCCCGAAGCTAAGGAGCAGAGAATGTTCAAAGGCTATGTGCGTAAGAATGGTGACGTGGGTATACGTAATGAGATATGGGTGATTCCAACTGTCGGTTGCGTGAATGGTATTGTCAATCAGATTGTGGAGCAGCTGAAGGCGCAGACCAATGGCGGTGAGGGTGTCGATGCCATCGTGGCATATCCCCATAACTATGGTTGTTCGCAGCTCGGTGAGGATCATGAGAATACTAAAAAGGTGCTTCGCAATATGGTGCATCACCCAAATGCTGGTGGCATCCTCGTTGTGGGTCTCGGCTGTGAGAATAATCAGCCTGATGTATTCCGTGAGTTCTGCGGCGACTTCGATGAGGAGCGTGTTCGTTTCATGGTGGCTCAGAAGGTAGAGGGCGATGAGGTGCCGACGGGGCTGCGTATGGCTCGTGAACTCTACGACATAGCACGGAGGGATGTGCGCACTGATGTGCCTCTCTCGAAGCTGAAGGTCGGCCTTAAGTGCGGTGGCTCGGATGGCTTCTCTGGCATCACTGCCAATCCTCTGCTCGGCGTCTTCTCTGATTTTATCGTAAGTCAGGGTGGAACAAGTGTCCTGACCGAGGTGCCTGAGATGTTTGGAGCAGAGACAATTCTCATGAATCGTTGTGAGAATAGTGTGCGTTTCGATGAGACGGTGAAGCTCATCAACGACTTTAAGGAGTATTTCCTCAGTCATGGTGAACCTGTTGGTGAGAATCCATCGCCAGGAAATAAGGCGGGTGGCATCTCGACGCTCGAAGAGAAGGCTCTCGGATGTACGCAGAAATGCGGAAAGTCGATTGTGCGTGCTGTCCTCCGTTATGGCGACCGCATCGAGAAGCGCGGACTCAATCTCCTTGAGGCTCCCGGTAACGACCTGGTTGCTTCAACTGCTCTTGCATCCGCTGGGTGTCAGATTGTTCTCTTCACCACCGGTCGCGGAACACCTTTCGGAACGTTCGTGCCAACAATGAAGGTCTCAACCAACTCAAATCTTGCAAGGAATAAACCAACATGGATCGACTTCAATGCGGGTGTTCTTGTCGAGGATGAGCCAATGGAGAGCGTTCACGAGCGATTTGTCGACTTCATCGTCAAGGTTGCCTCAGGTGAGAAACTAAATAACGAGAAGAAGAATTATCGTGAGATAGCGATATTCAAGACTGGCGTGACCTTATAAGGTAGACAACAACATATATTGCAGAAGCAACGTCCAGAGACTGTCTGGGCGTTGCTCTTTAATTGTTTATTCATAACTCTTTAATTGTGTGCGATTATAACCGCTAAGCTGCGCCTAATTGTTTATTGTGTGCGATTATAACCGCAATAGATAAGCTTTTTTTGCTAAAAGTGCGGTTATAATCGCATCTCTTATCGATGCCGACTTTGGAGTCGGATTTAGCTAAGATACATTTATCTTTTGTCTGAGTATTCTTTTCGAACGCTATTGGTCGTAATGTTAAAAATGTAGTTAAATTATGTTAATTGGGGGGGGGTAAAATGTTACGGTAAATCTTTTTTGATATATTTGCGTGTTAATAAACTAAACGATATAAGAATATCTGTTAAATATTTTACAATTATGACGTAAAGACAGAAACCTTAGCGCAAAAACTATGATTTAGTCCAATCAAATCGAATACAAATCAAAAAACAATAACAATATGCAAAAGAATTTACAATTGTTGGGAGTTTCTCTTGTGGAATATCCCAAGACAAGGCGAGTGCCGTGGTTAACCACGCGGTGGCTGCTGTGCCCCTTGTTGCTTTTAGTACTATGCTTCATCTCCCCGCAATGGGCTGAGGGACAAGCTGGTTTTTGGAATGCAAGTAGTTCGTTTAAGGTGATAAATCATCCAAATGAAGCCTACATCGATTTCGAGGTGCCAGCCTATGATTCGGATGGAGCTGATGAGTGGCCGGTAATAGGAAATATTTGTATATTTGAAAATTTAGATTTTATATTGTCTTACGAAGGAGCAGAGGATAGGAAGGCTGTATACAAAGTAGATAGATGGTGCGCAGATGGAGCAGATCATTGGAAAAATATTGGCACAAGAAGAAGTGGAGATAAGTATTTTACAACATTCAGGTGGTGGTATGGTCCTAATTACTTAAATTCAAAGTTCTTAGAAATCAAGTTTGAAGCAGATATAAAAGTTAATGGAAAAAATGGTATATTCAAACGTAGCTATATTGATTATTCGACAGTAACAACAAAACAATTACCTAATCCAAAATTAACTCTCAATGGATTAGATCCGCAGAATGTCGCTTGCTGGAGTATTTCTTATAGTGTCGAATCTACTGAAGGTGCAGAGGTAGCACAGCATTGTTTGCCTACTAATGATGGTTGGAAGTGGGTAGATTGTAAAGATGTTAGAGGAAGTTTTTCCTGGACAATGAATGAAAATCAAGCAGTTCGTGATGTTAAATTTAAGTACGGGGAAAGAAAATATCTGTCTAATTCTTACAGAGGAACTGTAGAACTTCCAATCTATTCTCTACCTAAGAATTTTAAGGTAGAGAATGTCGAAGGTGGAGCAACAAAAATTTCATGGACTTTTGATGCTCAGAATAATACCTTTTGGAGAGCTCAAAACACCCAAGGAGATGACTATTTCATAGTACAACGTTCAACTGATCCTGAATTTTCCAGCGCTAAAACAGAAAACTTGTCTATCGATGGTCAACGTATTGAAATTAAAAGAGATCAAGAAAATTATTCCATAATTGATGAGACTGGACAGCAAAACGTCTCAGGAACCATCTACTATCGTATATGCAGGGCTTCTTCTTCGATATGGAATTGGGACCCTCGTATATCAAGCCAGACGAGTATCGTCAAGAGCTATTCTCACGCTAAATTGGTCGACGTCAAAGCCGAACTGAAAAACGACTCTCCAGGACATGTCTCTATCTCATGGACGAAGGAGAGCGGTTCCGATAATCTGGTGTGGACAGATGGGGCTTCTGTAGAACTCATCCGTTCGTATGTGAATACAGCTGGCGTGACAGTTGAAGAAAGAACAGAAATTGATTCTGACGATTTGTTCGACCAAAATGGTAAGGGCTCATACGAAGATGACGATAATTCAGAATTGGGCGGACTGACAGTATCATGTGTTAGTTACTCATATAAGCTGAGGGTAACTCCAAGAAATGGATATCCCGCTTTCGAATGCGTTGTTAAGAACGAAAATCAGCTCACCATAAGTGAGATTTGTGAGATTAACACGCTGACCGCTTCAAAGGGTTACTATCATAAATATGTGACTCTGCAATGGACGACCAACGGAAAGCGTCCTGAGGTGTTCTACCTGCAACGCCGTCGCTACGTGCCAGGTCAGGATGCTAACGCCAGCTGGGAGGTCTTTGCAACACAACAGGCTTCAAATGTTTCATCATACGTCTATACTGACGAACGTGCGTTGGGTGGTGTGATATATGAATATCGTGTTCAGGCTCTGACGAACTGCGCTGGAAACGAGGAGACAGTGACATCGCGGAATACGAGTGTCGGTTTCCGTTCTCCAACGGGCTCTGTCACTGGTAAGATTACATACAATAATGGTACAGCCACACCAAATGTGGTTGTTGGGCTGAATGGTTATGGCTCAAACAATGGTTATGCGCTGAAATTCCCAGCCTCAGCTGATGCTAACTCTACGGCTAACGTTCTGCGTACCGATGAGGCAATGAGTGTGCCTGAGGCTGTGACTCTGCAGCTCTACGTGAAACCTTCGGAGGTCAATAGCGGTACTCTCGTTCAGTGGGGTCAGTATATTCTCAGTCTCTACAACGGAAAACTCTCGTTTGGCGGATTGAGTGATGTGCAGCTGCCACAGGATGCATATAGCCAGATTACAGTAACCTACGATGGTCAGAAGTGTGTTCACTATCTGAATGGCAAGGAGGTCGGTTCGTTCAACAGCATCCTCACTTCTAACGTCAGCAGCGCTATTGTCTATTTGGGTAATCAGATTCCAGGTGGCGACCCCTACCAGGGATGCATGGATGAGGTCCGTCTGTGGAGCAGAGCTCTCACTGCAGAGGAGGTAGATGACAATTTCGACAGGGTCATAGTTGGTAATGAAACAGGTCTGGAGGCTTATTTCCACTTCAATGCCGGTGTTGCAACAGAGTTCTACGACTCGTCGTTCAAGGATGAGACATACAATGCACACCATGGGCAGATTCTTGGAAGTGTTACGAATGTCAACGCAGTAGCAGATGTCCCGACAACGGAGCAGCTTGCACTGAAGGCGCGAACAACAGCCAGCGGCGTCTATACAATTAATAATGTGCCATACTCAGGCAATGGAACAACCTACACCATAACCCCAAGCTATCCGAATCATACCTTTGCCCCCACATCATCGTCAATCTCGATAGGTGAGAGCAATTCGCTGATATCGGGTCAGGACTTCACCGATAACTCCTCAATCACAGTCAAGGGATATGTCTTCTATGAGCAATCATCAATCCCTGTCGTAGGCGCACAATTTGCTGTGAATAACGTCACTGTGATGTCAAGCAAGGGCGAAATAGTCATGACAAAATCAGATGGTTCGTTCGAAATTGAGGTGCCTGTGGGTCAGCAGCAGGTTAAGGTTGTAAAGGCTAACCACACCTTCCTTAACGACGGACTGCTTCTCGACTCTAAGGGTGAAGATATCAACTACCAGCAGCCTATCGCTGATGTCCGTTTCTGGGATAACACAAAGGTTAAGTTGGTTGGACGCGTCGTAGGAGGAGCCATCGAAAGTGATAAGCCTTATGGATTCTCTCTCTCGAAGAACAACCTCGGCGATGCTATCACCATGACGTTAGATTTGGCTGAGAACAGATCTGCAGAGATTTATGATATAGATGCTGTATACGAGAATGGCGTACAGAATCCAACGCCACCAGAGTTCCTTGAAGAGACGATAACCCACTTCGATGGACTTCACTCGAATACGGTCAAGACAGAGCAGTATGTAATCACCATCAAGCCAGATGTGGAGACAGGTGAGTTTGAAGCAATGTTGTATCCAGTGAAGTACAAGGTTAGGTCGCTCACCGTGACTGGATGGGATGAGATATCAACAAAGGCAGCTGGCGAGATAATCGATTTGGAGAATGTCTTTGTCACTAAAACATCTAAGTATGAGGTGTCAAAAGACACAACAGAACAGATAGAGTATAACGAAAGATATGTTTATGCGCATCGTGTGACGCCAACAATCCACGTGACGCAAGGAGATGCGTGGGGTTATACAATGTCATACTTTGGCTCAAAAGATTATTACTATACAGACCTTTCGGGTGAAGAAGTGAAGATACCTCTTTACGATACTCAGAGTGGAATGTATCTATTCGGAAGAGATGAGTCGCATCCAAATGGCCTTCCAATATTTGAGAGTGGTAACTATGGTTTCCATATTGAAGCATCTGAAGATTTTGTGTATAATGGTACAGAAGCAGGTGAGAAACCAGTTGTTGATAATGTGCCGACGTCAGGTGGCTCAGTATCTGTATCAAATGGATTTAATAGAAACAATACTCCCGTTGAGGGCGAGTTGTCTGAAGATGGTCATCTCTACGTGGAGTTGGTCATGAACCAACCTCGTTTTGCTCTCAACGATTTGGGTAGCATAAGCGTGTCAGTTGGTATTGAAGGTGCGACATATACAGCACCGAAGATATCAGGTCTTCTCATAGGTCCTGTTAGTGGAACTGGTACTGACTTTGTAACAGCTGGTCCTATAACACTGCTTGATATTCTTCGCGACCCCCCTGGTTCAAAATCGTATAGTTATATAGAAGCAGGAACTTCATATAATTACGAGGTTGTCGAGGGTATAGCATCTGTGGAAGAGGGTGAGTATACGGGAGAGTTATTCACAGGTCTTAAATATACCTCCGTGATTGGTACTCTTGGCACTGAAACCAAAGATGATGCATCAGCTTCAATAAATGTGAAAACCGAAACCAAGTCAAATGATCCTCATACGCGTTCAGTTTCCTATGAAATCACAGAGCGCTATCAGACCAGTGACGATCCATTGATGGTAGGTGCAAAGGCTGACCTCTTTATTGGTCATTCTAATAATGTTTTCTATGGTCCGATAAAATCTCTGCAACTATTAGATGATAAAACGTTTAGAGCTATTGGAGATCAAACAAAACAGAGTTATTTGACAGCAGAGTATAATGGTGAGACATACCATATCGCTTTGAACACAAGTCTTAGTGTTTCTTCAATATGTGCAACAAGTTTTGTATATCCTACGGTTCACATCGAAGAAGTTTTGATACCTAACCTCAAGAGATTGAGAAATAATTTACTCCTTGACGGAAATGTGGTTTCGGAAGCCGAGGTGCAGGCTCTTGCAGATGCCAATAAGAAGAACTATTACTTGTCGTTAATACCTTACGATAGCGAAGATTTTGGACGCGACAACTCTAAAGATATAGAGGATAGTTATAAAGTGATAGTTCCGAAGGATGGAGCAGAGCCTGTATATCTGCAATTCGGAGAAGACCCTGCAACTGCTGTTGTTTCTCAAGTTGGCTGTCCTGACTCTGTATTTATGTATAACCAGTCTATTAAAGAGTGGGAAAGAGTTTTGCGCTACAATGAGGAACAAAAGCGTGATGCAATTGTAAGTGCGAATGCTCTTGAATTAAATCGTTCATTCCATGCTGGAGCTAATTATGAGTATTCAGAAAAGTATACTGCATCCAAAACAGATACTCATGAATATGAAATCAAGTTACAGAAAGTGGATGATAGTGTTAGCGGTCTGCGTATCGGTGGTGTAGGTTTTAGACTCACAAAGAAAGTAACATCTGGCTATGCAGGTTCTTTCTCCCTGTCTAATGGCGAGGAGCAATCACGTCTCTCTGGTTACGTTCTTGCAGATGAAGGTGATTTTGATTATCTGAGCGTTGACATTCTTCGTGTTCCAATGCTGAAAGACAATACGTTTGAAAGTTATTTTGATGATATATACGATGAGGCATATAACTCAAAATACAACTTAGGAATCGATGGATTAAACAAGTTAGTTGATGTAGGAAATAGCCTTATCAATGGTGCTTTGGATGGTATTCAAAGTTTTACGGGACTTGCAGTGTCGCCAGGTAGAGATTTTATAGACAAGTATGAAAGGGTTGATCCTTCAACTGAGCTTAAGAAATGCAAAGATTCCAAAGGTGCCTTTGTCTTCCGTCTGCGTGGTGGTGCTACGGCTTGTCCTTACGAGGGTGAGACATGGTCGAAGTACCTCGATTCTCCGTTCCGTCTTGGTGAGGCTACTCTGCAGGTTGAGGTGCCTGATATATCGGTTGATAATCCTGTCGTGACAAATGTGCCAAGCGATCAGGCGGCGGTATTCAACCTTAAGTTGATGAACGACTCGCAGGTGTCGGGCTGTACTGCCATATTCGACCTCGCTATGGTCGACGAGGCTAACCAGTCGGGTGCTAAGTTCTCTATCGATGGTGTGCCGTTGGCTGACGGACGCGGTATCCTCGTGCCTTATGGCGAGGTTATCAATAAGGTCCTCGAGGTGCGCCGTGGTACTGCTTACGACTACGAGAACCTGGCAGTGGTGCTCAAATCGCAGTGCCAAAGCGACCCAACAGATACGCAGGAAGATATTGCAGATACCGTTTATATATCTGTTCACTTCGTGCCAACTGCCTCTCCAATCAACATCAAGAGCCCTGGCGATAAGTGGACTCTCAACACTGCCTCTCCTTACGATGAGGCAAGAGGACAGTACTACATGCCTGTTACCATCGATGGCTATGATGTTAACTTCACAGGTTTCCACCACATGGCAATTCAGTATAAGCCATCGAGTGGTAACGATAACGACTGGATTAACCTGATGAACTTCTATAACGATGAGAAGCTCTTCGAGGAGGCATCGGGCGAGAAACGAATGATAACAGGTGCTTCGCAGACAGTCAACTTCTTCGGTGCTGAAGACCAGCGCTACGACATACGGGCTGTCACCTACTCTCTGCTCGGCACGGAGTTCGTGACACGTGAGTCGCAGACTATATCGGGTGTCAAGGATACTCGTCGCCCTGTTCTCTTCGGTAATGTCCAGCCAGCTGATGGCGTTCTCGATATCGAGGATGAGATACGTCTGACATTCAACGAGCCTATCGCTGAGGGTTATATGACTGAGGTTAAGAACTTCTCAGTGACTGCTGTTCGCAATGGTACTAATACAGACCATACGACATCTGTAACGTTCGGAGGCGACGCCTACCTCTCGACTGAGGCTTCGCGTAACCTAATTGGTAAGGATGCAACAGTCGAGATGTGGATTCTTCCTGCAGAACTCGGCGAGGAGATGACTCTCTTCAGTCATGGTGATGCTGACAACTCATTTGAGGTATCCATCACAGCAGACCTTCGTCTGAAGGTCAAGATGGGTGTGCAGACACTTCTTTCGGAGGAGCCGGTGCCATTCAAGACAACCGATTGGGCTCATATAGCTGTCTCGTATGACAACGCAACGCGTCTTGTCCGTGGCTATTGGGGTGGAATGGAGGTTCTCAAGGCTAACGTCGAGACAACCAATACATCAAAGGGCGTTATAAATCTCGGTCGCAGTGTGAACGGCAACAACTACTTCAAGGGCTCTATGCATGAGGTTCGTCTCTGGAACAGGGTTGTTCCAGAGTATGAGATAGCTGCCAATAAGCTCCGCATCTACTCTGGTATGGAGATTGGCATGGCGGGCTACTGGCCTTTGCGTGAAGGTCGTGGTGATGTCTCTGCCGATAAGGCTCAGGGTGCTACAATCCACTTCAATGGTGCTGAGTGGACGACCCTCGAAGGTCTCGCTGTATCGTTCGACGGTACTTCCAAGATGGTAGTCAACTCTTCGGAGGTTGCCATTACACCAACACAAGACTATACGCTGACTCTCTGGTTCAAGGCAGAGCCTAATAGTAAGAACTCGGTGATGTTCAGCAATGGTTCGCCTATCGGCGGAAATACTGATGGTCAGTCTGACGCTGTCGCTTTGGGCTTTGATGCGGAAGGAAACCTCTATTATGCAAACAACAACGTATCATACACGCTGACTGGTAAGTGGAATGATGGTGCATGGCATAACTTCGCTGTGAGCCTCAACCGAACAGGTGGAAATGCTCAGATGTTTGTCGATGGTGAATTGAACAAATATTCCGATGCTACCAATTTCGGTGGTCTGGCATCAAATCGGATGTACATTGGTGCACAGTCGTGGATCGATACAACGGCTCATGAATATATCACAGAGAAATACTTCAAGGGCTTAGTTGATGAGGTTGCTCTATGGAATCTCGCAATGCCAGCTTCGCGTATCGCTGACTACTACAACGAGTCGCCTAATGGCAATGAGATGGGTCTATTGATGTATCTGCCATTCAGCAAGTACATCACAAACATGGCTAATATGCAGGAGCTTGTCTTCAGCGGTGAGAATAAGGTGACGGGTAAGAAGGTCATCATCTCAGATGGTGGCTACAAGGAGTCGTCGGAGAAGGCCCCCGTCGTAGCTAAGGGCGCTGAGGTCTCGATAGCATTCTCGTACGTTGTCAATAACGATGCCATCGTAATCAACCTCCTTGATACTCCTGAAGCTTTGGAGCGTACCATAGTTAATATCACAGTCAAGGATGTTGCCGACTTGAATGGTAACCTCATGGAGAGTCCTGTGACATGGAGCGCATACGTCAATCGTAACCAGCTCCGTTGGTCGGCAGAGCGAATCAACATAGAGAAGGAACTCAATGCTCCAGCATCATTCACAGTAGACGTGGTTAACCAGGGTGGTACTGTTCAGAACTTCCATGTCGAGGGATTGCCTGCATGGATTACGGCTCAGCCAGCATCAGGAAAACTCTCGCCATTGGCATCTCAGACAATCGAGTTTACAATCGATAAGGGTGTTAACATTGGTAAGTATGACGAGACTATCTATCTGCGTGGCGACAACAACGTGGCAGAACCTCTACAGTTCAACCTGAATGTAGCAGGTAATATCACTGGCTGGGATGTTAATCCATCCGACTATGAATATAATATGTATGTATTCGGAAAACTCCGAATCAATGATCTCTTCAGTAACGACCCTGACGATCGTTTAGCTGTCTTCAGCAATGGTAAGTGTGTGGGTGTAGCAAGCAATGCCATGGAGAATAATGGTATCAGCTATGTGATGCTCACAATCTATTCGAACGTAGCTAAGGGTGATAACCTCACATTCAGAATGTGGGATGCGTCAGCAGGCGTAATTTATAGTGCCGTTCCAGAAAGCGAAATTAAGTTCGTAAGCAACTCTGTCGTTGGCTCTGTTGCCTCTCCAGTAATCTTTGATGCTTCGCCACTGCAAGTTCAGAATATTGACCTTTCAAAGGGTTGGAACTGGATTTCAGTGAGTGTCGAGGATAAGAATCTTGGTGATATCAATGCATTGCTGAGCGGTTTCTCATGGAATCTCGGTGATATTGTCAAGAGTGAGGCTACTGCGCAGTATGCGTCCTACTCTAAGGCTGAGGATAAGTGGTTCGGCTCTTTATCTATGATGAGCAACGAGACGATGTTCCACATCTATAGTTCGGATGCGCAGACCATCACCTTCAATGGTATGGCGGTAGATCCTCAGAAGAATCCTATCACCATACATGGTGGTCAGGGGCGTTGGAACTACATCCCATTCTACCCAACATCAAACATGACAGTCAACGAGGCTCTCGCCGACTACGAGGCTCAGGTGGGTGATGTCGTGAAGAGTCAGACTCAGTTTGCACAGTATGCTGGCAACCTTGGCTGGATTGGTTCTCTCGAGAATATGCAGAACGGTCGTGGTTACATGATGCAACGTGTTGCTGATAATGATGCGACATTGACCTATCCATCGGTAAGCGCATCTCTTGGAACTCAGAGCACGCTCAATGTCAACAAACGAGCATCTCTCAACCCATGGTCAAGCAATATGACGATGGTGGCTGTTGCAGAAGGTGTTGACGTCATGGAGGGCGACCGTATGGTGGCTTATGTAGGTGATATTCGTCGTGGTGAGTCGAAGAGCGTCGCATTCGAGGGGCAGAGTCTCTTCTTCCTCGCTGTCGCAGGCGATGCAGAGACAGAGACTGTGAATATTGCAATAGAGCGCAATGGTGCTATCATAGCTGTGGCACCAGCAGCTGCTACCTACCGCATGAATGCTCACATGGGCACAACAGCAGAACCTGTTGTCGTGAACTTCTCAACCAATGTGATAGATGTCTATCCTAATCCGTTTGTTGATAGACTGCACGTCAGACTCTCGGTTGCTCCAGCAGCAGAGGTCTCAGTACGCATCGTCGACATTATGGGTCGCACTGTCGCACTGTTCAATGATTGCAATGCTTATGGCGATGGTAATGTGGCTGTTGACTGGGATGCACGTCAGTCAGCTAATAATTCGTGGTATTTAGTGATTGTAACTGTCGATGGCAAGTCATCGTCGTTCAAAGTACTCAGAAAATAATATAAAAGATGAGAAGACTGATTTATAATAAACTCTCTATCATCATCCTGCTTCCTGTAATGGCTTTGGCCATTACAGGGTGTGGCGATGACGATAAGAAGACACCTTCGATATCGCGCCCCGACTGGCAGCCGGTGGCTGAAGATGTTTTGAACCTCTCGCCAGATTGGAGGGCGCTCCTCGCAGATGTTCAAGATGAACCTAAATGGGGTGTCGACCTCAAAGGCTCGGATGAGGCTCCTGAATGGAAACAGGTTGCGTCGGATATCTATCCGCGTAGCATGACTCTTACCATCACTCTTGCCATGCAAGAAGGGTATGAGACCACTCAGAGCGATAAGGATCAGCTGGCAGCTTTCATCGGTGGCGAGTGCCGTGGAATAGGAACGCTCAAGAATGTCGATGACAAGTATGTATGGTTTGTCATGGTAAAGGCTCCTGATGATGAGATGGGTAATGTCTCACTGAGGTATTACCATAACAATATGTCGACACTCTTCGAAATCAATGATATGCTGCCTTTCGTGGCTGATAAGATTGTGGGTACAGTTGATAAACCTGAGAGTGTCTACTTGGGAGCGGTCAGTAAGTATCCTATTCACATGAATGCAGTGTTTGCTATCGATGGGGACGTGGCAACTTACAGACCTTCAAAATCCGATATAATAGCAGCTTTTATAGGCAGTGACTGTTGCGGTGTCGCAAAACTGCTCGCTGTCGAGGAGTCGCGCTACATATATAGTATCGATATATATGGGACAAAGGAGGGAGAGAGTGTGCAGTTGATGTGCTACAATGCAGTGTCCAGTGTCGTAATGAGCGATGTCAAGAATACTATCGTTCTCAAGGATGGTGCTACGTTAGGAACGTCAGATGTGCCGCTTAAGACATCTTTCGTACCTGCCAATACCGTCGAGGGTTATCTGACTCTCCCATCTTCCCTCTCGGCCTATTATGCTGATGACGACCTTGTGGCGGCCTTCGCCGATGGGGTTTGCTGCGGCGTTGGAAAGATTGTCGATAAGAGAATATGGAAAATGGTGCTCACTGCTGAGAGCGGTAAGAGTGTTAACCTCTATTACTATAGCAGCCGTTTGAAGTATCTCTTCTCAACAAGTTCAGCTCTGACTATGTCGAGCAACCTTGAACTGGGAACTGAGAAGACGCCATACGAGATAAATCTGAATCTCAGTGGCAAGCACCCTCTTACGATGCGTATGATTATGACATTGCCTAAGAACCTCGACAATAAGGCCTCTATTGATGATGAAATGGCAGCATACATAGGTGGTGAGTGTCGCGGTCTGGCTAAGGTCAGCAAGACCTATTTAGGATATGTCTATACAATCGATGTGAAGGGAACCATTGGAGCTGATGAGGTTATCGAGCTGCGTTACTATAATCCGACTGCTGGCAGAACCTATACATCTCGCGAGAAATATCCATTTGTTGAGGGTGAGACGATAGGGACTGAGAGCCTCCCTGAGGAGATTGCATTCGAGCAAGATAGTGCCGCCGAGTAAAGTTTGCACTGAATAAATAAGAAACGCTCCAGAAGTGACCTCCTGGAGCGTTTTCTTATTGTATGGTTTATAGAAATCGTTACTTTCTATAAAAATGATTAAAGCATTGCCTTAACCTGGTTGTATACGTTCTCTGCTGTGTAGCCGAGTTTCTCATCAAGCACCTTATATGGAGCTGAGAAGCCGAATGACTCGAGACCCCATATCTTGCCCTCTGCCTCTGGAACGAGACCAAGAAGGTTAACTGGAAGGCCTGCTGTCATACCGAATTTCTTGACACCTGTAGGGAGGACACTCTGCTGGTACTCCTTCGACTGCTGGCGGAAAAGACCCTCTGATGGAACGCTGACAATGCGAATCTTCTTGCCATCCTTGCGGAGAAGCTCTGCACCTGCAACGAGTGTTGCAACCTCAGAACCTGTGGCAACGAGGATAACATCCGGATTTGCGTCGGAACCAGCAACGATGTAACCTCCCTTGGCAGCTGCTGAATAGTCATTACCTGCAGGAAGGTTTGTGATGTTCTGACGTGAGAGAATAAGAGCCGATGGTGTGCTCATGTTCTCCATTGCAAGAGCCCATGCTGCGGTTGTCTCCTGAGCATCAGCTGGACGGAGAACAAGCGTAGAAGGATTGCCATGGTGGTTCTTTAGTTTCTCCATCAGACGAATCTGAGCCTCTTGCTCAACTGGCTCGTGTGTAGGGCCATCCTCTCCAACGCGGAATGCATCATGTGTCCAAATGAACTTAACAGGAAGCTCCATGAGAGCTGCCATGCGGACAGCTGGTTTCATATAATCAGAGAACACGAAGAATGTACCACAAGCTGGGATAACACCTCCGTGGAGTGCCATACCGATGCAGCAGCATGCCATTGTCAACTCAGCAACACCAGCCTGGAAGAAGGCTCCTGAGAAATCACCTGGCATAATCGATTTTGTCTTCTTGAGGAAGCCGTCGGTCTTGTCAGAGTTAGAGAGGTCTGCTGATGCACATATCATGTTAGGAACCTGCTCTGCAAGAACGCCTAAGCAAGCTGCTGATGCATTACGTGTCGCATCGTTATCCTTCTGTACGCACTTGCTCCAATCAATCTTAGGAGCCTTGCCCGAGAACCAGTCGTTGCACTGTGCAGCCTTGTCTGGATTAGCCTTAGCCCATGCCTCTTCAGCAGCATATTTAGCAGCAACGATTTTCTTGAGTTCCTCAGCACGCTTTGCGTAGAGCTCTTTAACCTCAGGGAAGATGACGAATGGATCATCTGGGTTACCACCAAGGTTAACGATTGTATTGCGATAAGCATCGCCTCCAAGAGGAGCACCATGCGTCTTGCAGTTGCGCTCGTACGATGAGTTGTCGTCTTTGCGAGCACCCTTACCCATGATACACTTACCTATGATGAGAGTAGGACGCTTTGACTCAGCCTTAGCTGCCTTGAGAGCCTTACGGATAGCCTCAGCATCATTACCATTAATCTCTATTACATTCCAACCCCATGCCTTGTACTTGGCTGCTGTGTCCTCTGTGATGACATCCTTAGTCTCGGTCGAGAGCTGGATATCGTTTGAGTCATAAAACATAATGAGGTTGTCGAGACCAAGGTGACCTGCAATACGGCCAGCACCTTGTGATATCTCCTCCTGAACACCACCATCAGATATGTAGGCGTAGATAGTCTCGTTAGCGAATGCAGGGTTTCCTGTGCGTGCTGCAAGGAACTTAGCTGCAATGGCTGCACCTACTGCAAAAGTATGACCCTGACCGAGAGGACCAGATGTATTCTCAATGCCTCGCATCACATCAACCTCTGGGTGTCCAGGTGTTGGAGAGCCCCACTGACGGAGCTGCTTTAACTCATCGAGACTGAATTTGCCGATGAGAGCAAGCTGTGAATAGAGCATTGGTGACATGTGACCTGGATCAAGGAAGAAACGGTCGCGACCTGCCCACTTAGGGTTCTGTGGGTCATACTCCAAAAATTCAGAGTAGAGAACGTTGATAAAATCAGCGCCACCCATAGCTCCGCCTGGGTGACCACTCTTGGCCTTCTCGACCATTGAGGCAGCAAGAATACGAATGTTGTCTGCTGCCAACTGAGTTGCGTTATTTGCCATATTTTGTCTTGTTGTTTTGTATTTGTTTATTGTTTAGAAGTGAGAAATCTTTTCGATACGACGTTGGTGACGACCTCCTTCAAAAGGAGTGCTGAGGAATGTCTGCGCAAACTGCCAACAATCATCTTCGCTCAGAAAACGCGCAGGCATGACGCATATATTAGCATCGTTATGCTGACGAGCTAAAGCTGTAATCTCATTGTTCCAGCAGTAGGCTGCACGCACGTCGGTATGCTTGTTGAGCGACATATTGATGCCGTTGCCAGAACCACAGAAGGCAACTCCTACCTTCAGAGCTCCCATGCTTATAGCAGAAGCTAATGGATGGGCATAATCGGCGTAGTCACACGAATCAGCAGAGTGAGTGCCGTAGTCCTTAATCTCGTATCCTGCATCCATGAGGCGCTTCTTGATGGCCTCTTTCATTTCAAATCCAGCATGGTCTGATGCCATGCCAATAACCTCTTTTTGCATCTCGTTGATGTTGTATTTTTACCGTTTCAAATAGCGAAGTTACTACTAATTATCCATATACGGGCCTATTTTGAGCCGAAATGGTTAAATATTGTGATAACAAATTTCCCCTGCCTCTTTTTTTTGTGCGCAATGTATCTGTGATAGGAAAAAATACTATCTTTGTGCCGTTCAAAATGTGAGAGTTGTGTCTCACATCTGAACAAGAGCTATGCGGTAATAACTCAGTGGTAGAGCGTCAGCTTCCCAAGCTGAAAGTCGCGGGTTCGAATCCCGTTTACCGCTCAGAAACGTTGAATAAGAGTTGCTATGAAGCAACTCTTTTTGTTTTGACTTTTACAGATTATGGTACATATAGGTTTCGATAACGACAAGTATCTCCAAATGCAGTCGGAGCATATCCGCGAGCGAATTTCAAAATTTGGAGGTAAACTCTACCTCGAATTTGGAGGTAAGTTATATGATGATAATCATGCGTCACGTGTCCTCCCTGGTTTCCAGCCCGACAGTAAGTTGCGTATGCTCCTCCAGCTCAAAGAGCAGGTGGAGATGGTGATTGCTATCAATTCAGATGATATCGAGAAGAATAAGGTGCGTGGCGATCTGGGCATCACATACGACCTCGATGTTATCCGTCTCATAGGTATCTTCAGGGACTTCGGACTCTACGTCTCGAGTGTCGTACTGACACGCTTCAAGAGTCAGTCAACAGCCATCGCCTTTCAGTCGCGTCTCGAGGGTATGGGAATTCGTGTCTACCACCACTACAGCATCGATGGTTATCCAGCCAATACATCGTTCGTAGTGAGCGAGGAGGGTTTTGGTAAGAACGACTATATTGAGACCAGCCGTGAGTTGGTTGTCGTGACGGCTCCAGGTCCTGGTAGCGGTAAGTTGGCAACATGCCTGAGTCAGGTCTATCATGAGTCGCGCCGTGGAATAAAGGCTGGTTATGCCAAGTTCGAGACCTTCCCAATCTGGAATGTGCCACTCAACCATCCAGTAAATCTTGCTTATGAAGCGGCAACCGTCGACCTGAACGATGTTAATATGATTGATCCTTTCCATCTGGACGCCTACGGCATCACGACAGTCAATTACAATCGTGACGTGGAGGCTTTCCCTGTTCTTGAGGCTCTCTTTGCTAAAATCATGAATGAATGCCCATATAAATCGCCTACCGATATGGGTGTCAATATGGTTGGTAACTGCATAATTGACGATGAAGAAGTGCGTTTCGCATCGCGACAGGAGATTATAAGACGGTATTACATAGCAGCTTGCGACCTCAAAAAGGGTAAGTGCAGCGAGGATGAGGTGAGAAAACTCGAATTGCTCATGAAGAAGGCTGGCGTCTCTCCTGACGAGAGGACAACTGTCGCTCCTGCATTGGAGAGAGAACGTCTGACAGGTGGCCCAGCTGCAGCTATGGAGTTGCCTGACGGAACAATTGTGACGGGAAAGACAACCGACTTGCTCGGTGCTTCGTCAGCTCTCTTGCTCAATGCTCTAAAGCATCTCGGGAATCTCTCCGATGAAATGCATCTCATGGCTCCCGTTATACTCGACCCAATTCAACATCTGAAGGTCGACCATCTCGGAAACAGAAACCCACGCCTCCATACCGACGAGACTCTCATAGCACTCTCCATAAGTGCTGCTACAAACCCTCTCGCTGAGATGGCTATGGAACAACTCTCAAAACTGAAAGGATGTGAGGTTCACTCATCTGTCATTCTGTCGACAGTCGATGAGAAGGTCTTTAAACGCCTCGGGGTCAACCTGACATGCGAGCCTAAGTACAGCGTATAGAAGATATCGATAACAACATAGATGGGGACATGGCAGATGAAGATTTGAAATGTCCTCGTTTTTTGTATATGTTACTGAAATTATTACTAAATTAGCGACGTTTTAAAAACATAATAAAATGAGATATTTGAGAATTATTCTATTGGCACTTGCAGCTGTGCCTTTCCTTTCAAGCTGCGGCTATAACACTATGGTTGAACAATCAGAGGCTGTCGATGCACAGTGGGCTCAGGTTGAGAATGTCTATCAGCGTCGTGCAGATCTTATTCCAAATCTTGTTGCAACTGTCAAAGGCTATGCTGAGCATGAGCAGGAGACACTGACTGCCGTAATCGAAGCCAGAGCTAAGGCTACGAGCTTAACTCTCGATGCTTCAAATCTGACTGAGGAGAATATGGCTCAGTTCCAGGCTGCACAAGAAGGTCTCTCACAGGCTTTGCAGCGTCTCATGCTTGTTCATGAGCAATATCCTGATTTGAAGGCTAATGAGCAATTCAGGGATCTCCAGGTGCAGCTCGAGGGAACAGAAAACAGAATATCGACAGAGCGAAACAGATTTAACGAGGCTGCAAGAGCTTATAATACAACGATTAAGAAGTTCCCTACAAACTTCATTGCAAGTTGGTTTAACTTTGAGCCTAAGGCCTATTTCAAGGCTGAAGAGGGTGCACAGAATGCTCCAAAGGTTGAATTCTAATCATACTATATCCTCAGATGAGTTTTCTTACAGAAGATGAGGAGCGTCAGGTCGTTGCAGCTATAACGGAAGCCGAAAATGGATGCCACGGTGAGATTCGCGTGCGTCTCGAACGTCATAGCCGACCAAATGTCCTCGACTCCGCAGCAAACGCTTTCGCACGTCTTAAGATGCACAAGACTCGCTTGCGCAACGGAATACTGTTTTTCGTGGCAACGGAAGACCACCGCTTTGCAGTCATAGGTGATGCGGGTATCAATAGGTATGTGACTCAGGATTTCTGGGATGAGGTGACTCGCACCGTCGAATGTGCCTTCAGGGAGGGCCGAATAATGGAAGGTCTCATTGCTGGTATCAATATGTGCGGAGCTGTGTTGAAGAAGCACTATCCTGTCGTTGATGGTGAGGAGGACCTCGACGAATTGCCTAATGACATATCAAAAGAGAAGTAGCCTATGTATGCATTCATGAAAAATTGGAAGAGAACTCTCTTGCTGATGCTGCTCGTCTTTGTCGGTGGTGTTTCCTCTTTGTATGCGGACATTCCTGAGAAACCTCAGCCTCAGCGACTTGTTAATGATTATGTTGGTATCATTGATGCTACGACATGTGAGAGGCTGGAGTCGAGACTGGTCGCTTTCGATGACACGACATCCACACAGATTGCCGTTGTAGTTGTCCCCGACCTGGAGGGATATAATATAGCTGAATATGCCACGACTATTGGGCAAAAGTGGGGCGTAGGTCAGGAAGGTTATGACAATGGTGTCGTGATTCTCATCAAGCCAAAGAGGGACGAAACCGACTATGGTGAGGCGTTTATATCAACTGGATATGGTCTGGAGGGAGACTTGCCCGATATCATATGTGCCCGTATCGTTAATGAGGAGATGGCGCCTTTCTTTGCTAAAGAGGATTATTCTGGTGGAATCGAGGCTGGTGTGTCAGCTGTGATGAAAGCTGTGCAGGTAGAACATAAGAGTGCTGCGGAGTTGGAAGCGGAGTTAGATGAGGAGTTGGCTTTCGTACGCTATCTATTCTATGCAATTATTTTTTGCATCGCCGTTTTGCTCTTGTGGACTAACTGGCCACGTTCTCGAAAAAAAGTGACAGCATCATCTCTCATAGGAGATTTCTTTATTGCTCTCGCAAACTCCCTGCTTACTATCCTCTCAGGCAGTGGCGGTGGCTCAAACTACGGGTCATTCTCGAAAGGCAGTGGTTCTTTCCGAGGAGGTTCCTTCGGTGGCTTTGGAGGAGGCTCCTTCGGCGGTGGCGGTGGCGGCGGTCGCTGGTAGTCTCGTTTGGAATAAGCTGGAGCAGTGCTTATGATATGCTGCTCCAGTTTACACTTTCGTTTTTCAGTACTTTGAGTCGCTCTGCAAGGACTACATTTTCGTTCGACTGAAGCAGTGGGTCGGCTGCAAGAACTCGTTCTGCTACTTCACGTGTGTAAGAGACGAGGTTGCTGTCGTGTGCTAAGTCTGCAATATGCAATGCAAATGGCAGTCCACTCTGTTGCGTCCCCTCTATATTGCCCGGACCACGTAGCTGAAGGTCGGCTTCTGCAATCCGGAAGCCATCTGTCGAGTCAACCATAATCTGCATCCTCTGACGTGTCTCGTTAGATAGCTCAGGTGATGTCATAAGTATGCAGTAGCTCTGGTCTGCTCCACGTCCGACTCGCCCACGAAGCTGGTGTAGCTGTGAGAGGCCGAACCGTTCGGCACTCTCGATAATCATAACGCTGGCATTGGGGACATTGACGCCTACCTCAATGACTGTCGTAGCAACCATAATCTGTGCTTCCCCTCGGATGAAACGTTGCATCTCTGCCTCTTTGACATCATTCTTCAACTTGCCATGTACCATGCACACGTTATAATCCTTGAAGGCCTGTTTCGTATATTCAAATCCCTCTGTCAAATCCTTGAAATCCATCTTTTCCGACTCCTCAATGAGTGGATATACCTCATAGACCTGTCGCCCCATCTCAAGTTGCGACCTGATGAAACGATTCAGTTCGTTGCGCCGGTTATGGAAATAGTGTTCTGTTCGTACTGGCTTTCTCCCTGGCGGAAGCTGATTGATGACGGAGAGGTCCAGATCTCCATAGACCGTCATGGCCAAAGTGCGCGGGATTGGGGTTGCCGTCATGACGAGTATGTGTGGTGGTATTGGGGCCTTACCCCATAACTTTGCACGTTGCTGAACTCCGAAACGATGTTGTTCGTCGATGACGGCGAGGCCAAGATTGCGGAAAACAACGCTCTCTTCAATGAGGGCATGGGTTCCGATGAGAATATCTATTTTACCCTCGGCAAGTTCAGTCAAGATGGTGTTGCGTTCTCTCTTCTTAGTGCTACCCATCAACAATCTGATGCTGACAGGCATATCTTTTAGCATAACAGATAGTCCATCGTAATGCTGAGCGGCTAATATCTCAGTCGGTGCCATCATGCAAGCTTGCATCTTATTCCCGACAGCTATGAGCATCGCCATGAGTGCCACGATGGTCTTGCCTGAACCAACATCCCCTTGCACAAGTCGGTTCATCTGACGACCGCTATTCATGTCACTCCAGATCTCACGGACAACGCGTTTCTGGGCCTCAGTAGGCTCAAAGGGTATGTGGTTCGCGTAGAAATCCTTGAGCAGTGGACCCGCTGTCGACAGTTTAACTCCCTGGGTCTTATGCCGGTTGATATTCCTGGAACGTAGGATGCCAAGTTGGACGAAGAAGAGCTCCTCAAATTTCATTCTAAAACGAGCATACTCCATATCTCTCGCGCTCTTTGGAAAGTGAAGTGTCCTGAGGGCCTGGTCACGTGTTATCAGGTGGTACTCATTGCGAATATATGGAGGAAGAGTCTCGGGAATGCCAAATGGAAACTGCGCAAACAGATTGCGCATAATCTTCTGTATGGCTTTTGTGTTCAGACCCGCCTTCTTCATCTTCTCAGATGTGTTGTAGAAAGGCTGGAGAGTCCCCGCAACAATCTGTGCTTTATCAGCCCTTTCTATTTCGGGATGTACTATTGTCAAATGGCCATTAAAGACTGTCGGTTTGCCGAAGAGCATAAACTCATCGGTGGCATTGATAGTAGCACGTACGTAGCTAAGACTTTTGAACCATACTATCTCAATCTGCCCTGTCCCATCTGTGAATATGGCGGAGAGACGTTCTTGTCGCCCTCCGCTGATAGTCTGTAATGATGCGAAATAACCACATAGCTGCACATGCGACATGTCGGAGCGCAACTCATTAATCTGGTAGATATGACTGCGGTCAACGTATTTATATGGGTAGAGCTGAAGCAGGTCATCGTAGGTGTGGATGTCCAAATCCGAGGCAAGCAGAAGCTGCCATTTGGTGCCTAAACCCTGAATACCCTTTATGTCACTCTGAAGAGTGTCGCTCATGTGGATAAATAAAAATAAAAGTAATTCCTATTTCGGAAATTTATTTATGCTATTCTGATGGAAAGTGGCATCTAAAGTCGTAAAGGATGCAACTTCACTATAGTATATAGCAAAATTAGGAAAAAGTTTTTAGTTTGTATTTTTTGTATTTACTTTTGCAGAGTAAATAGGCTGGGGTTCGACGACGGGGTAGTGTCGGATTATTTTCGAGTTGTTCAGTATGGTCGACTTAAGCATAATATGAGATATAGATGATTTCAACAATAGTCATATTAGTCCTTTCAGCGCTCTTCTTTGCATGGGGTAAGGTGCGTTCGGACGTCGTAGCGTTGTGCGCCTTGGTGGCACTGCTTCTTTTTCAGACATTGACACCGGAGGAGGCTCTTTCGGGTTTCTCTAATTCGGTCGTCATTATGATGGTGGGTTTGTTCGTCGTCGGTGGTGCAATCTTTCAAACGGGTCTGGCAAAGATGATAGGCAGTAAGTTGCTAAGCCTGTCGGGTGGCAATCCAACAAAACTATACTTCTTGGTAATGCTCGGCACCGCCAGCATTGGCGCTTTCGTCTCGAATACAGGCACTGTAGCACTCATGTTGCCAATCGTTGTGAGTATGGCATCAACGAGTGGCATCAATGCTTCGCGTTTGCTTATGCCATTAGCCTTCGCAAGTTCTATGGGTGGCATGCTCACTCTTATCGGTACACCACCAAACCTGGTCATTCAGGATGCTCTTGTGCAGAATGGATATGAGCCACTGGGTTTCTTCTCCTTCTTGCCTTCGGGATTGGTCGTTGTAGTAGTTGGAACACTTCTGCTACTTCCCCTCTCAAAATGGTTCTTGGATGGTAACTCTAAGAAGAAAGATGATGCATCAGCCGATAAACGCAAGGGAAAGAGTCTGGCGCAACTCGTCAGCGAATATGGTTTGGCGGATAATCTCTTCCGTCTACGTGTCGCAACAAACTCTCCGCTTCTTGATAAACGCTTGGCGGAGGTAGATATTCGCAAAAAATACGATTTGAATATCCTTGAAATTCGTCGCAACGAGTCGCATCAACACAGATTTCTGAAGACTATAACGCAACAGATGGCGCATCCCGATACACGACTATGTGCGTACGATATAATATATGTCTCTGGTTCTGCAATGGGTGTTCAGGCTTTTGCAGAGGATTATCTTCTCGAATATCTCGATAAGCATGATGTCGAGACCTCCTCAAAACGTCTCGGTAAATTCAATTTCTACGACATCGGAATCGCAGAAATCGTCATTATGCCTTCATCGGATATTATCAACAGAACAATCAGAGAGGCGGGTTTCCGCAGTCAGTTTGATGTGAATGTCCTCGGTATCCGACGTCATAATGCTTATCTGTTGCACGATCTTGGCGAGGAGCAGATACATCCCGGTGATGTTCTCTTGGTTCAGGGAACATGGAGTAACATATCGCGACTGAATAAGGATAATCGCGACTGGGTGTTGTTGGGCGAACCAATGGCACAGGCTGCTTCGGTGACGCTCGATTATAAGGCTCCAGTGGCAGCAGCAATCATGCTTCTGATGGTTGCTATGATGGTATTCGATTTTATCCCAATAGCCCCTGTGACAGCAGTGATAATTGCAGCTTTGCTGATGGTTATAACAGGTTGCTTCCGGAATGTGGAGGCCGCATATAAGACTATTAGCTGGGAGTCGATAGTCCTCATTGCTGCTATGATGCCTATGTCGATGGCTCTCGACAAGACTGGTGCTTCGGCGATGATATCTTCTACATTGGTCAATTCGCTCGGTGCGTATGGTCCGATGGCTCTGATGGCAGGTATATATTTTACAACGTCGCTAATGACGATGTTCATATCAAATACTGCAACGGCGGTGCTCTTAGCTCCTATTGCCATGCAGAGTGCGGCGCAAATCGGTATTTCGCCAGTACCATTCCTCTTTGCCGTCAGCATAGCCGCCTCAATGTGCTTTGCATCGCCTTTCTCAACGCCACCGAATGCTCTCGTCATGCCTGCTGGTAAATATTCATTTATGGATTATATCAAGGTCGGTCTGCCATTGCAGATTATTATGGGCATCGTGATGGTTCTCGTCTTGCCTCTGATTTTCCCATTCGACTGATGCAATGAGGGCTTTGGTTCTCGAAGGAGGAGGAATGCGCTCTGCATTCACGTCTGGTGTGTTGGATGCATGGATGGACTATGACGTCAGGTATGATTATGTCATTGGAACATCAGCAGGTGCCACAGAGGGCATCTCGTATGTTGCACGCCAAAAGGGAAGAAGCAGATTCTCGAATACGGACCTCCTGCGAATCAACGATTACATAGGACTGCGCCCCATGCTCTTTGGAGGAGGTGCAATAGATATTCATTACCTGTTTGATGTCTACCCCGATAAGTATTACCCATTCGATTTCGAGACCTATCGTCGTACCCCCGAACGATGCATCGTAGTTGCAACAAACGCTTTGACTGGAGAGGCTGTCTATTTGGAGGAAAAGAACAACTTCCCCCGATTTCTTGAGGCTTGCCGTGCCTCATGCTCGTTGCCTATCGTCTGCCCAATGGGTATGGTGGATGGTATGCCAATGGTGGATGGTGGCGTCTCTGACTCGGTCCCCTTTCAAAAAGCTATAGATGATGGTGCCGACCAAATAGATATAGTTTTGACTAAGCCGAGAGGTTATCGCAAGAAGGGGAGGGGAATTAATCTGCCATGGTTCATATATAGAAAATACCCTAATCTGCGCCGCGCCCTCGCAATGCGTAATGAACTCTATAATGCTCAGATGGAACGCCTCGAACAACTTGAGGATGAAGGACGAGTGAGCGTGCTGCGACCGCAAAGCGATTTCGGTGTGGGACGAATGACGAAGGATGTCGATAAGCTTGAACAGTTGTATGACCATGGTTACTCCTTAGGTGTCAACTTTCTATAACTTTTTGAGACGGATAGTCGTATTATGCAGTATATAAACCATAATACAATATTCGCATGGGACTATTAGATTCTCTTACTTCGGTCCTCGCTTCTTCAAGTAAGAAGCAGACAAAGACAGCTGATTCTTCGAGCATACTCGATACAATAGCAAAGGTAGCAGCAGCTGCGGGTTCCAATAATTCAACTTCTGGTTCTGCTGCGGGGGGACTTGGAGGACTCCTTGGATCGTTGCAGAATCTTCAGGGAACGGCGAGTACTATTGCTGCTGCTAAGAATGTCCTTGATGGAAAAATCGACCTCAAGACCATCTCTACTCTTCTGACCACATACCTCACAAAACAGGGCGAGTCGAAGAGCGAGGCTTCATCTCAAGGCTCATCTATCGCTAAGGCTATAGACGCAGCAGTTAACCTTAAAAAGGTCACCAGTGTCACAGATCTTGTTACAAAACTCGACTCATCCAACAAACCTGGAACATCAGACCTTGCATCAATCGTATCTTCAGCGTTGACCTCTCTTGTCTCAAAGGGCAAGTAAAGGTCTGAGCAATACAACCGACCTAATAATGAAAGAGGCTGTGTCTAACCTGACACAGCCTCTTTTTGTCTCCCTTTGTAGCAGATTCTCTTCGTAAGCGTTCGTAGTTTGCAATTTTTTGTTTTAGTGTTTTATTGTCGTTATAACGAAATAACGAATTATTGAAAACAGGA
>JABUTU010000009.1 GCA_021443545.1 Marinilabiliaceae bacterium
TTTGTGATTTATTACGACACAAACACGTGGAGTTTCACCCGATTGGGCAAGATAGACAACGTGTCGCAAGCAGAGCTGAATGAGATCCTTGGCGATGGCAATGTTACCGCAGTTCTCTCGTTGCCAGGCGCATCTTCATTGGCTTCGGTGGTTGCTGACAAAGACAAAAGAAGTTTGGCTTACCGCATTGATGGAATATTGGCGAATGCCAACACCAAGGGTCTTATTATTCAAAATGGAAAGAAATTAATAAAAAGATAAATGACATGGAGAATTTTGAGTATTGCAATCCCACGCGGCTGATTTTCGGCAAAGACGTGGTGAATGGTTTGGCGGATGTTTTGCGTCCGCTTGGGAAGAAAGTGCTGTTAGCTTATGGTGGTGGAAGCATCAAGCGTAGCGGACTATACGACAAAGTTCGCGAGTTGCTGAAAGACTTTGAGATTTTTGAACTCTGTGGTATTGAGCCAAATCCGAAGTATGACCCGAGCGTGTTGGAAGGCGTAAGAATCTGCAAAGAGGAAGGCATTGACGTCATCCTTTCCGTAGGCGGTGGCTCTGTGCTCGACTGTTGCAAAGCAATAGCTGGTGGCGCAAAATACGTTGGCGAGACATGGGATGTCATCATCGGTAAGGCAGAGACCAAAGCCGCACTGCCAATAGTTGATATTATGACTTTGGCAGCCACAGGAAGCGAATACGATTGGGGTGGCGTAATCTCACGCACTGAGACCAACGACAAGCTCTGCTACATGCACCCAATGCTCGCCCCTGTCTGCTCCTTCCTCGACCCGACATATACCTTCACGGTCAACGCAAAGCATACTGCTGCTGGAGTGGCTGACGCATTCAACCATATCCTTGAACAGTACTTCACCTCGCCCAACAGTTTCGTCACTGACGGCATTTGCGAGACCTTGCTAAAGTCGCTTATGAAGTATGCTCCAATCGCCTTGCGCGAACCAGATAACTATGAAGCTCGTGCGGAGATTATGTATGCCTGCACCTTTGGCTGCAACGGCTCACTTGCTCTCGGTGCTGGCATTGCCAACTGGCCTATGCACTCCATAGAACATGCGCTTTCGGCTTATTATGACATCACCCACGGCGAAGGACTCGCAATGATTACGCCGAACTGGATGAAACAGGTGCTCAACGAAAAGACATTGCATCGTTTTGTCAAATATGGAATCAATGTTTTTGGCATAAGCAGCAACCAGCCAGATATGGATATTGCCAATAAAGCCATCATCAAGACGGCAGATTTCTTCAAGAGTCTCGGCATACCGATGTCGCTCCGTGAGGTTGGCATTGATGAAAGCCGACTTGGAGAAATGGCTCACCACATCTCGCTTGAAGGTCTCGACAACCCTGCTTTCTTCGCTCCATTATCGGAAGCAGAGATTCTTGAAATCCTAAAGGCTACACTATGAAAATATGAGCAAGAGAGAAGAGATAAGCTTGCTTAATATGTAGAGCAGAAGCTTTTTATCCTATATAGTAATCACAATCTTAGCACTGACAATTATAGTTATGGTCATTTGGTAATGGTGCATAATATGTGGGAGACACCACCACCTCAGGAAATAGGACCAGGACAATAAAAATCCCCAAGTGGCGAAGAACCACTTGGGGAAAACTATGTAAAAGGGAATTAGTTGGGTGCTTACTTAATGAGCTTATCTGTTACGACACTACCATCAGAGTAGGATGTCTTAACGATGTTAATGCCCTTCGTTGGAGCATCAATCTTTACACCAGCAAGGTTGTAGTACTCAACCGAGAGAACTTCTGCATCGGCAGATACATTCTTGATGGCGGTAGGAGTCTCTTTAGTAAAACGAGCTCCCATAAAACCAAGCTTAGAACCTTCACAGAAGACGTAGTACTTCTTACCCACCTCTACTGCAAAAGGAAAACCTGCGTAAACCTTCTCGGTCACTTTCAGTCCATTATATGTCTGGTCTGCAACACCTGGTCTTGCAACAGGAGCTTTAGAACTTGACTCTAAAATGTATAGAGCTTTGTCACTATTGAGAATACCCCAAAACCAAATGTAACCAGCCTGTGTTGATTCAACAATGTAATAGCAACCCTGCGTAGGCAACTCTCCACTCTTTGAATACTTATCAGTTTTTGGATCTGAGCCATTTTGAGGATTCGCTTTCCCTGTAATCTGAGAATTCCATCCGGCTGCACCAATTTTGGAATCTCCTCCATCTCCTTCCTCTACCTCTTTCATTTTTGCTTCAAAAGTATCCTCACCAAGAGTCACAGTAAAAATAGCATCCTCACTCTCAAGAAGAGCTCCAGCTGTATAATCGCTCGCGTTTGCCTTCAGAATCTCAAGGTAATCCGTCTGAGCCACAGCAACTCCACCCATAGCAATTGCTGCTAAAGCAAGTAAAAACTTTTTCATTCGTTTAAATATTATGTTAACATAAATCAAATTCCATGTTAACATGAATCAAATTACGGGGACAATCAGATACATTATCTTAAACTTACGAAGAATATAACTAATTGGCACTGTGTTAATTGAGATTGTTATATAACAAACTATGCACCTAAACAACTTTTCTGTTGACAGATTTTCACACCATTTCAAATAATTACTCAGCCACCATGCTTGTAGTCTCTTCATATCTTTGCAATGTCGGTTAAACTAATCGATATCGAGTTCTGTTATGGAATTTGATTTATGTTAACATAAAAATACGAAGTATGAAGAGATTATTACTTGCGTTTATGGCAATAATGGGAGCATCTCTCATTAGTGCACAAGTTGTGTGGTTCCCAAGTGCTAAGGTCGATGCATCAGACTCATTTCCAATAATTACAGATGGCGAGGACGATGTTTTCCAATTCGAATTAACACCTGTAGCGAACAAAACAAAAATTGACGAAAACAAACAAGTTTTGCTTCTTTCTGATACTAAAGCTGTTGAAAGTACTCATCGCTACAATAGCAGTAGCGCAAGCGTTGGAGTGAAACTTACAAACGATGTGAAGGGCACATTGTACATTTTTGGTAGAAGTAGCAGTTCAACAGAGGGCTTGACACTCACTCTTGACGGAGCTAATAATATCCAAAAGACCGTAGGAATTGAAGGAAAAGTAGAGTCCGGGAAAGACCCAATCCTATGCAACGATGCGAACATAATGATTGGAGATGTAGTTATTGATGGTTCAACTACTACAGGCAAAACATGTTTTAAGCCTATCGTGTTTGATTTAGCAAATACAGGCGAAAATACATTGTCATGGAGTGGTAAGAATTTGAATATATACGCAATAATATTCTGTGATGAAGACACATCACTTGAAGATGTATCAATTCCATCACTAAAATCAGTAACTGTCTCTAATCTTGTTACAAAGATTTCGACCCAATCGTCTACCCCCCTCAAGGCCATCTCCACTGATGCCGAAGTTCTCTCGGTTGAATACTACAACCTTGCTGGCGTTAAGGTTGATGCTCCAGCGAAGGGCGTGAACATCGTTAAGACTTACTACTCTGATGGTAGCGTCGTGACAAGCAAGCTCATTAAGTAAGCACCCAACTAATTCCCTTTTACATAGTTTTCCCCAAGTGACGTCTTGTCGCTTGGGGATTTTTGTTGATAAAGAATTAACAAAAAATAACCCACCAAAAAAGTCACAAATCGAACACTCTTGGCTAACCCCTTGAAACAAATGGACATCATTTTGAATATTTTTCTCAAATTTTTTGCACAACGTAATATATATATATATATATTTGCACTCGTTAACATTTTTTAGAGTAGTCCTAATTGCGCAACGGACGACTCTATAAGACAGCTTACACAACACTCAGTTTAATTAATTGTATTAGGTATGAAAAACCTTTTGATGAAGAAACTGGCGATGTTTCGTTATGCGTTTGCAGTATTACTATTAATTGGTACTTCTGCAATGGCATGGGGACAGAACCAGATCAGTGGTGTAGTTAAAGATGCATCTACTGATGAAGTTATTCCAGGTGTTAACGTTGTGGTTAAGGGTACAACAGACGGCACCATTACTGATATCGATGGCAAATACACTATCAAAGCCCCATCAGATGCAGTTTTAGTTTTCTCTTTCATTGGTTACACAACAGTTGAAGAGGCTGTTGCTGGACGCAAATCAATCTCTGTAGCTCTTAAGAGCGACACGGAGCTCATCGACGAAATCGTGGCTGTCGGCTATGGTTTCCAGAGGAAAAGCGACTTGACGGGTTCAGTTGCTTCGGTAAGAGCTGACGACCTTAAGAACCGTTCTACGAGCGACGCTGCAGCAGCTCTCCAAGGTAAAGCTGCTGGTGTTCAGATTCTGAACACATCAGGTAAGCCTGGTCAGGGTGCTTCAATCCGCGTTCGTGGTTACTCTTCTAACTCCGATAAAATCGGTCCACTCTTGATTGTTGACGGTCTGCAGGTTAGCAGCATTCAATACCTCGATCCAGAACTCATCGAGAGCATGGAGGTTTTGAAGGATGCTGCATCAGCTGCCATCTACGGTGCTGAGGCTGGTAACGGCGTCGTTCTCATCACAACCAAGAACGGTAACAAAAGCAACGGCAAGATTACATACTCTGGCAAATGGTCGCTCCAGTCTCTCGGAAAGGTTCCAGAGCTGCTCAACGCTTCTGAATTCATCGATTGGATGAAGATGAGCCTTGGTTCAGAGACTGTAGAAAGTGATATGGCAACATATAAAGCACAATTTGGTTGGGATCCTAAGACCAACACCAACTGGTTGGACGAGTATTTTGAGGACACATGGGCACAACAGCACTCTCTCTCATTCTCGGGCGGTAACGCTAACGGCAACTACTTCCTGAACCTCAGCTACGTTAACCAGAACGGTATCGTAAAGGGTGACAAGGATATCTACGAGCGTTTCACAGCGCAGGTAAACGCTGACTACAAGATCAAGGATTGGTTGCAGGTAGGTACTAACACATCTATCGAGAAGTGGCGCTCTAAGGGTGTCAGCGAGCAGGGTTATGGTACATCATTCGAAATGTTGCTCTGCATCGACCCTCTCACTCCAGTATATTGGACAAAGCCTGAGCAGATGCTCCCTGAGTATAAAGGATACTACGAGGATGCTAACAGCAAATATGTATTGTATGGCGATGCAAACGGCATGTACGCTACATCATACTTCAACCAGCGTCTTGCCGGTGGTAACCCATTCTCACAGAGAGACCGCGCTTATGGTAAGAACGATGGCGTAAACATCAACGGAACAATTTTCGCTAACCTAACACCTACTAAGTGGTTGACATTCACATCACGTATGGGATATCGTTTGAGCTTCGGCAATAGCTCAGACTACTCAACACCATACTACTTGAACTCACAAACGAAAGGTGAAAACTACAGTATCTCTTCACAAAGCGATAATAGCATCTTCTATCAGTGGGAAAACTTCCTTAATATCAACCATACATTTGCTGAGTTACACAATCTCAACGTGATGCTCGGTATGTCGTTCCGTCAGAACAACAGCAACTACACAAGAGCAAGTGCAAGTGGTCCTGACATTCTCTCGGCTTACTCAAGCAACTTCATCTACATCAATTGTGTTAACGGCAATGACGACACTTCAAAGGGCATAGGTGGTATACCAGGCAAGTCAACAAGCTTGTCATACTTCGGTCGTCTCGGCTATACATTTGACTCACGTTATAGCGTACAAGTCAACTTCCGTTCTGATGCATTCGACTCATCTAAGCTATCGGCAGACAAGCGTTGGGGCCAGTTCCCTTCAGTATCGCTCGGCTGGACATTGAGCAACGAAAGCTTCATCAAGGATAGTATCGACCCAAGCATTCTCTCGTTCGCTAAGATTCGTGGCTCATGGGGTCGCAACGGTAACGTAAATGTGTTGAGTAACTACAGCTACACAGCAGGTATTGCTACCAACGGACAGTGGTATCAGTATAACAACAACAACGTAGGCTCATATGGTTCTATGCCTAACGGCTTGGCTAACCCTAACCTGACATGGGAGACATCAGAGCAGATTGACCTTGGTCTTGATTTGCGCTTCCTCAACGACCGCTTGACTCTTGGTCTTGACTGGTACAAGAAGACAACAAAAGACCTGTTGGTACCAGCAGCTACACTGCCAGAGTCAGGTGCTTCTGAGATGACAATGAACGCAGGTGAGATTGAGAACAAGGGCTTCGAGGCTGAGCTCACATGGAAAGACAAGGCTGGCGACTTCAGCTACTCTATCTCAGGAAATATGGCAACCTTGAAGAATGAGGTTACATACCTTGAGCCTACAATCGCACGTATTGGCGGTGCTACTGTTGATGGTTCTAACCTCACGACACAGTGTTACTTCGAGGAGGGCATGCCAGTATGGTATATGCGTGGCTTCAAGTATAAGGGAAGAGCAGCTGATGGCAGTCCTTTGTACTACGACAAGGATGGCAAAGAGACAGCTAACCCAGGTGACGACGATCGTCAGAACATCGGTCAGGGTATTCCAAAGGTTACTTTTGGTGTTACTTTGAACGCAGAGTATAAGGGTATCGACCTTTCAGTCTTCGGTACAGGCGTTGCTGGCAACGACATCTACTACGGTATGTATCGTACAGGTTACAACAACATAGCTAAGCACTTCTATGACGAGGCTAAGGCTGGAAATATGCCTGACCCAATGAAGGTTGCTGGCGATATGTACTACTGGTCATCATCTGCATGTGTATTCAGCGGAGCATTCTTCAAGATTAAGCAAATCCAGCTTGGATACACACTTCCAAAGTCTCTGACAGAGAAGGCATTCATGCAGAATGTAAGATGCTACGTTTCTCTTGACGACTTCATCACAATCACTAAGTATCCTGGTCTTGACCCTGAGACATGTTCAAGAGGTCACAATGGCCTTGGTATTGACTCGGGTGCTTATCCAAACATGCGTAAGCTGGTATTGGGTCTTAACGTAACATTCTAAACCTAAAAGAGTATCTAAAATGAAAAAGATAATTATTTCTTTAGCTGTATGCGCAGGATTTCTTGTTGCATCATGCGATGAGGATAGACTCGATATAGAGCAGAAAGCTGTCAGCAGTACTGCCACCTTCTATAAGACTGACGATGATGCAGTATCTGCCACTACAGCTATGTACGCTCAGTTCCTCGATAACTTAGCTGGATGCGAGGGCATCTGGAATGCCTGGATCATGGGCTTGAACTACTCCGCTGACGATGTATTTGCTGCAGGTGGTGATATCACAGACCACCCTGATTTCCGTATCCTGAACGAATTCCGTCACGATGAAAGAAATGTTGTCAGCGATGTTCTCTATAAGAAGACATACAAAGCCATCTATGCTGCCAACCTCGTCATCAACTATTTTGATGGGAAGGCCGACACTCCTACCAAGAAGCGTTGCGTTGCTGAGGCTCGTACCATGCGTGCTTACGCTCATATGATGCTTGCATTAGTATTCTATCGTCCACCGTTGGTAGATCACCTTCTCGGTGCAGGTGAGAAGACAACAAACTGCGAGAGCCAGAAGGGTCTCTTGGAGTGGTGTGCTACCGAGTGTGAAGAGGCTATGGCCGATTTGAAAGAGCGTAGCGGTGCTTCTGACGCTGCCGGAGCATTCGTAGCAACAAAGGGTTTTGCACAGTTCGTTGCTGGTAAGGCTTCTGTATTCGCTGGCGATATGGCTCGCGCTGCTAAGAACCTCAAGCCTCTCGTTGAGTCATCAAACTATGCATTGGTACCAGGAAATCGCTTCCGTGACCTCTTCCATGTTGAGGGCAACGGCTGTGAGGAGAAGATTATGGAGCTCAACTTCCGTGGCAATGCCAACCTTGGTGGTGGCTACTGGGGCAACATCTTCCGCGGTCGCTGGATGGTTGCCAACGTTCTCAACTGGCGTGGTGATGATATGCCTGCTAAGCCTAACATCTCAGCTGTAGGTGGCTGGGGCGGTGCTTCTATCAACGACCAGTTTGCTATCAAGATGTATGCAAACGATGGTGATGGACCACGTCGTAAGGCTACATTCCTTACTCCAGACGAGTTCCTCTACGACCATGACCTCTGCGGCTGGCCAAGCGACACTGCAATGGTTACTCTCGAGCAGAAGAAGAAAGATCCAGGACGTGGTATCACTAAGATTGGCGGTTCATTCTCACGCGGTATATATCTTGAGGTTAAGATGATGATGCATCCTAACGACGCTGAGTTGACAATCGGTGATAACTGTAACAATACAAACTTCTGTCTTGCACGTTTGGGTGAGGCTTACCTCCTCTATGCTGAGGCTTGCTTAAACAATGGCAATAAGGATGAGGGTAAGAAGTACCTCAATATGATTCAGGCACGTGCCGAGGCTCCTATCACAGACCTTACACTCCAGACACTCCAAGACGAGAAACAGTATGAGTTGTGGTTTGAGGGTTGCCGCTTCAACGATATCGTACGCTGGGGCATAGCTAAGGAGTGCTACGACAAGGTACTTGATAATATTCCTTACCTCTATGACGACTTCTTCATTGAGGGGACAGCATACTACCAAAAGGAACACCACTTGCGTGCAGAGACAAAACATCCTCTCAAGGAGGCAGGTCAATACTTCCCATTCCAAGTTAATAAGAATGAGTATTTGCCAATTCCTGCAGGTGTTCTCGAAATAAACGATCAATTGCATCAATGTTGGGGAGCTTGGGTAAAATAACGTTAATAGTTTGTTTGTGAATAAAAGGAAGGGGGTCTCGGATGAGAGACCTCCTTTCTCACTTTTTATCGCCCCAGATGTTTTCATGATTCTTATCTGACATACATCTTTACAACGCCCTCTACATTTCTACCCTTCATCAAAACACCTTAATATCTAATTTATTAACTTCGCACTTCAAACAGATAATCCATAAATCATGATAACATTCTCCATTGCTCTACTCCTACTCATTGTAGGTTATTTCGTCTATGGTAGTTTTGTTGAGCGCGTCCTTTCGCCCGACCACAACAAGAAAACACCAGCAGTAGCTCATCCAGATGGTGTCGACTTCTTGCCATTACCCTCATGGCGTGTCTTCATGATTCAGTTTCTCAATATTGCAGGTCTCGGCCCAATCTTCGGCGCCATCATGGGTGCCAAATTTGGAACCGCATCCTACTTGTGGATTGTCTTTGGAACAATCTTTGCCGGAGCTGTTCACGACTTCCTCTCGGGTATGATATCACTATCCAACGACGGAGAGAGTCTCCCCCAGATAATCGGTCGCTACCTTGGCCAGAAGACTCAGAAAGCATTTGGTATCTTTGCCATTATACTCATGGTACTCGTTGGTGCCGTCTTCGTAAGCGGTCCCGCTGAGATTCTTGCAAGCATGACGGAGTGGAATCCATTCATATGGATTACCATAATATTCATTTACTACATCCTCGCCACGCTCCTTCCTATTGACAAGATTATTGGCAGCGTTTATCCTGTATTCGCCATAGCATTGATATTCATGGCACTTGGACTTCTCGTCATGCTATTTGTCAACCGTCCTGAACTCCCTGAGATGTGGAATGGCTTTGGCACTAAATACGAGACATCCCCTCTCTTTCCAATGATGTTCATCTCCATCGCTTGCGGTGCTATCAGCGGTTTCCATGCAACACAATCGCCACTGATGGCTCGTTGTATGAAGAGTTCCCGTATCGGACGACCAGTCTTCTACGGAGCTATGGTCACCGAGGGCATAGTAGCTCTTATCTGGGCAGCTGTAGCCACCTATTTCTTCTCTGTGAATGGCACCATAGATGAAGCAACAGGCAAAGCCTTCTCGGGCGCTGCAGTAGCTAAGAGTATATGCCACGATTGGCTTGGCTCCTTTGGCTACGTTCTTGCTATGCTTGGCATCGTAGTTGCACCTATCACATCGGGCGATACAGCCTTACGCTCGGCACGTCTCATGGTTGCCGACACACTGCACATGGAGCAACGTAGCATCCCCCGTCGCCTTCTTGTCTCAATCCCTCTATTCATCCTGACAATATGCATCCTCGCATATAGCCTGATAGACAAAGACGGCTTCGCCATAATATGGCGCTACTTCGCATGGTGCAACCAAACGCTTTCGGTCTTCACCCTATGGGCTATCACTGTCTATCTATACCTGAACCATAAACTATATTACATCACACTCCTGCCAGCAATGCTTATGACAGCAGTATGTACTGCATACATCTTTACCGCTCCCGAATGTCTCGGCAGCCAGCTACCATGGGCCATCGACTACGCTGGGCTAATAGGTGGAGTAGCAGCAATAATAGGACTATCATGCTTCATCGCATGGACCAAAAAGGCAAAACGATAGGCTTTGTCATTGTGAATTAAAGTCGTAACTTTGCCGCGTATTTGCAAAACAGAAAACAATAGCTAACATGTTAGACAAGATAAAAAACCTCCTTGAGGAGGTCAAACAGATGCGAGCAGCTAAGGCAGAAGATGTTGAAGCACTACGCATAGAGTTTTTAAGCAAGAAAGGAAAGATTACACAACTCTTTGACGAGTTCAAGCAGATCTCGCCTGAGATGAAGCGAGAGGTGGGCAAGCAGCTCAACCAACTTAAGACATTGGCTCAAGAGCGCATTAATGAACTACGCGCACAGAACGAGCAGACAGCAGAGAAGGCAAATAAAGACGACGTCACCAAACCAGGAGTCTCTCTCGACCTTGGAGGACGTCATCCACTCTCAGTTGTCAAGAACGATATCATCAGCATCTTCTCACGCCTTGGCTTCACAGTAGCCGAAGGACCAGAAGTAGAGGATGACTGGCACGTATTCACAGCTCTCAACTTCCCACCAGAGCACCCTGCACGTGATATGCAGGACACATTCTTCATCAATAACAATCCAGACATAGTCCTTCGTACCCACACCTCAAGTGTTCAGGTGCGCGTCATGGAGAAATACCGACCACCAATCCGTTCAATATTCCCAGGTCGTGTTTTCCGCAATGAGGCAATCTCAGCACGTGCACACTGTATATTCCATCAGGTAGAGGGACTCTATGTTGCGGAGAATGTATCGTTTGCCGACCTCAAGCAAACTCTTATATACTTTGCAAAAGAGATGTTTGGTCCTGACACTCAGATTCGTCTCCGTCCGTCATACTTCCCATTCACTGAACCATCAGCCGAGATGGATGTCAGCTGCTCTCTCTGCGGAGGCAAGGGTTGTGGCGTCTGCAAAGGCACTGGTTGGTTAGAGATTCTCGGATGTGGAATGGTTGACCCGGCAGTTCTTGAGGCTAACAATATCGACAGCAAGAAATACAGCGGTTTCGCATTCGGAATGGGTGTAGAACGCATCGCAATGCTCCGCTATCAAGTTAAGGATATACGTCTCTTCTTTGAGAACGACGTGCGCTTCCTTTCTCAATTTCAAAGAGCACTCTAAGAGATGAGATTCGTTGAGTATCCAGACAAGGAGGAATGGGCAGAACTTCTCTCTCGCCCTCACTTCGACAATAGTAGTTTGATGGCCACTGTACAAGGCGTCCTGGACGATGTGCGTCAACGTGGCGACGAAGCTGTCAAAGAGTATGAAGAGAAGTTCGACAAGGTTGCTCTAACCACCCTGAAGGTATGCCAAGATGAGATAGATGAGGCGGCAAAGCTTATAACAGAAGAGCTTAAGACAGCTATCCAACAAGCTGCTGAGAATATCAAAAAATTCCATGCAGCTCAAGACCATGAACTGCCATCTATTGAGACAATGCCAGGCGTTCGCTGTTGGCAGAGGGCAAAAGCCATCTCGAAAGTCGGGCTATACATTCCTGGAGGTACGGCTCCTCTCTTCTCGACTGTTCTCATGCTCGCCGTCCCAGCCAAGATTGCAGGGTGTCAGAAAATAGTACTATGCACACCTCCAGGCAAAAACGGTAAGGTTCACCCAGCTGTTCTCTATGCAGCATACATAGCAGGTGTCAGTGACATCTATAAGATTGGCGGTGTTCAGGCTATTGCGGCCATGGCATACGGCACAGAGAGTGTCACCAAGGTATATAAGATCTTCGGACCTGGCAATCAGTATGTGACAGCCGCCAAGCAATGTGTCAGCCTCAAGGATGTTGCCATTGATATGCCTGCAGGACCGAGCGAAGTCGAAGTGATTGCCGACGAGACGGCAAACCCTGCTTTTGTGGCAGCTGACCTGCTCAGTCAGGCAGAGCATGGAGCCGACAGTCAGGCTATTCTCATCACATCATCACGTGAACTTGCCCTCAAGGCTATGGCAGAGGTCGAACGACAAGTCAAGGAGTTGCCACGTTTGGCTCTTGCTGAGAAATCGCTTGAACATAGCCGTATCATATTGGTTCACGACCTTGACGAGGTTATAAATCTCACCAACGAATATGCTCCAGAACATCTCATAATATCGACAAATGACCCCCTTAAGATTGCTGACAGGATTGAGAATGCAGGATCGCTATTCCTTGGTCATCTGACGCCAGAGAGTGCTGGTGATTACGCATCAGGTACAAACCATACCCTTCCTACAAGCGGATACGCTCATGCCTATAGCGGTGTAAATCTCGATAGTTTCCGCAAGAAGATGACCTATCAGCAGATATCACCAGAGGGGATACTCAACATTGCAAAAACAGTCGAAGAAATGGCTGAGAATGAACAACTCTTTGCTCACCAGAACGCCATGACTCTACGTCGTATATCTGTTGAGAAAGACAACAGCAAATAACAACAAACGACCATGAAACTGAAAGAACTGATACGTCCTAACATATTAGCATTAGCCCCATATAGTTGCGCACGCGACGAATTCAAGGGTGAAGCCCGAGTCTTTGTTGATGCCAACGAAAACCCCTTTCAGAATGGTTATAATCGCTATCCTGACCCTCTGCAGTTGGCATTGAAGGAGAAAATTGCAAAAATGAAGGGCGTAAAGCCAACTCAGATTATGCTTGGTAACGGTTCCGACGAGCCTATCGACCTTATATACCGTATATTCTGCGAGCCAAAGAACAATAACGCTGTTGCCATAGCGCCTTCCTACGGTATGTATGGTGTTTGCGCTGATATAAACAATGTCGAATACCGTAAGGTATCGCTCAACAGCGACTTCTCGCTCGATGCGGAGCGTCTTCTTGCCGCTGTCGACGAGAAAACTCACGTCATTTGGCTATGCTCTCCAAACAATCCAAGCGGCAATCTTCTCAACAGAACCGAGATTGAAAAGATTTTGACCTCTTTCGGTGGTATCGTTGTCGTAGACGAGGCATATCAGGATTTCTCAGCTGAGGAGTCGTGGATAAACTCTCTCGACAGATATCCTAACCTCATAGTTCTTCAGACATTCTCAAAAGCGTGGGGTATGGCTGGTGTGAGATGCGGCATGGCTTTTGCCTCTGAGGAGATTATATCGTACTTCAACAAGGTCAAATATCCATATAATATAAACCTGCTGACACAAGAATTTGTCAGTCGCCGTCTCGACCTCGTTGCTGAGAAGGAGAGTCAGGTTGGTATTATCCTCAGGGAACGTGCTATGATGCAAGAGATGCTACCTAAGAGCAAACGCGTCCGTAAGGTTCATCCGAGCGACGCCAATTTCCTGCTTGTGGAGGTCGATAACGCCCCCTCCTTATATGCTGAACTTGCAGATAAGGGGATAGTGACTCGTAGCCGTCATAACGTCACCCTCTGCAATAACTGTCTGCGCATCACGATAGGCACTCCTGAAGAGAATCAGATTCTACTGAAAGAAATATAGAAGAACCCCCTTTAACCACATCCATCGCCAAAAAGTGAAAAGAATCCTTTTTATAGATCGTGACGGCACGCTCGTCAAAGAGCCTGCAGATGAACAGATAGACAGCATCGAAAAGCTGGTATTTGTGCCTGGCATGTTCCAGAACCTTTCGTTCATAGCTCAGAAATTAGATTTCGAACTCGTCATGGTTTCTAATCAGGATGGATTGGGCACACCTTCTCATCCAGCGGAAGTCTTCTGGCCACTGCACAACCTCATCATACGCTCGTTAGAGGGAGAGGGAATACGTTTCGCAGCACAGAAGATTGATGAGCACACACCAGAGGATAACCATCCTAACCGCAAGCCTGGAACTGGGATGCTCACAGAGTACATCAATAACCCCGAGTACGACCTTGCAGAGAGCTACGTCATAGGCGACCGCGAGACAGACGCTCAGTTGGCACGTAATCTCGGTTGTAAGGGGCTTATCATTGCTAACCCTGACATCACCACCATAGAAGGGAAAACGGACTTCTCATCAGTCCACGAAGCAGGCAAAAGCACAGATGGTATAACATACGTCACATCGTGGGATCAGATATCAGAACTTCTCTTTGCTGGCGAACGAACAGCTCGCGTACTACGCACAACAAAGGAGACAGATATTCTTGTAGAGATAAACCTTGATGGTACCGGCAAATGTAATATATCGACCGGCTTAGGATTCTTTGATCACATGCTTGAGCAGATAGGCAAGCACTCAGGGTCTGACCTTACGATTAAGGTAAAAGGCGACTTGAACGTTGATGAACATCATACTATAGAAGATACTGCGATAGCTCTTGGAGAGGCTATTCTCAAGGCTTTAGGTGACAAACGTGGCATAGAACGCTATGGTTTCTGTCTGCCTATGGACGACTCGCTGTGCTCGGTAGCACTCGATTTCGGTGGCCGTCCATGGCTTGTCTATGATGCCGATTTCAAACGCGAATACGTTGGAGACATGCCAACTGAGATGTTTCTTCACTTCTTCAAGAGCCTCTCAGATGCTGCCCGTATGAACCTGAATATCAAGGCAGAAGGCGACAATGAGCATCATAAGATAGAGGGTATCTTCAAAGCTCTTGCCAAAAGCATCAAGATGGCTGTTAAACGCGACATCTACAAGTACGAGCTCCCAAGCACTAAGGGCACTCTATAAAACTATCATTATTGCGGCATAATAGCATCACTGCTACTTACCATTCAATAGGCTTTCTGCCGTTTTGGATGAGGTAGTTATTGGCTTGTGAGAAATGACGACAACCCGAAAAGGAGTTAGGTCCTCCGTGTGCAGCCGCCAAAGGTGACGGATGTTTAGCTGTCAGAATGCAATGTTTTGAGGCATCAATAAGCGACGATTTCTTTATAGCAAAGTTTCCCCATAACATAAAGACTATTCCCGATTGTTGCGCGGCTAAACGCTTGATGACAGCATCTGTGAATCGTTCCCACCCCTTACCTTGATGAGAGCCAGCCTGATGGGCTCTGACTGTCAATGTTGCGTTAAGCAATAAGACGCCTTGCTGCGCCCAACGTTCCAGATTGCCCGATGACGGCTGTAGACGACCAGTGTCTGAATATATCTCCTTATATATATTGACGAGTGACGGCGGTACTCTGACTCCATCATTGACAGAAAAGCATAAGCCATGCGCCTGACCCTCTTCGTGATAGGGATCCTGTCCTATAATTACCGCTTTGACCTGATCCACCGGACATAGGTCGAAAGCTCTAAATATCTGAGAAGAGGGAGGAAAGACAGGTCCTGCAGCATACTCCCCCTTGACGAAAGATACTAATTGAGCGAAGTAGTCCGAATTGAACTCCTCTTGAAGCAGACTCTTCCACGACTTCTCGATACGCACATCCATGGGCGGTACTACTTTGTTAGTTTCTCAATAGCACTCTCGACCTTTTCAAAACCAAACTGACCAATGACTCGATCCATTTTGGCCTTTATCTTATCGGTACAGAGGTTACCTATCGAACCCTCATGTGTGTGGTTAATCTCGCCATGGAACTCAAATTCACCTCGCTCGATTGCTATTCCCACCTGCTTATAAGCATCACGGAAAGGCACCCCCTCATTAGCCAGGCGATTAACCTCCTCGACAGAGAAGGCTAACTTATATTTTGGGTCATCCATAATGCCATCAACAACCTCCATATTCTCAATCGCGTATGATGCTATATCGAGACAATCCTTCATTTCATTGAATACAGGAATAAAGACCTCCTTGGTAATCTGCATATCCCTGAAGTAGCCTGATGGGAGGTTCCCAGTGATGAGTCTTATGGTATTGGGCATACCCTGAATCTTATTGCAATGAGCCCTAATTAGTTCAAAGACATCTGGATTCTTCTTATGTGGCATAATGCTCGACCCCGTCGTCATCTGCTTTGGCAGGTGGATAAAACCGAAGTTCTGACTTGTATACATGCATCCATCCACGGCAAGACGTCCGACTGTCTCTGCAACAGCTGCAAGAGCAAACCCTATAATGCGTTCTGTCTTTCCTCGTCCCATCTGAGCATAAACCACATTGTAGTCGAGGTCCTCAAACCCCAGCAATTGTGTCGTCATAGTCCTGTTAAGCGGAAACGACGAACCATAACCTGCTGCAGCTCCTAATGGATTTTGGTTTGTTATATGCCATGCAGCCTCCATCATGAGCATATCATCAGCCAGACTCTCCGCATAAGCCCCGAACCATAGGCCAAACGATGATGGCATAGCTACCTGCAAATGCGTGTATCCAGGTATCAGAACATTCTTATATTGCTCGCTCTTAGCCTGTAAGACATCAAAAAGATGACGCATACGCACAACGACATCCTCTATCTCGGCACGTGCATACAACTTCAAATCGAGGAGAACCTGATCATTCCGAGAACGACCCGAATGTACCTTCTTGCCTATATCGCCAAGCCTACGTGTAAGCATCAGCTCAACCTGCGAGTGAACATCCTCTATATCGTCTTCAATTCTGAAATTACCTTTGAGCGTCTCCTGGTAGATATTCTTTAGTTCAGCAAGGAGAACTGTCAACTCATCTTTCTTGAGGAGACCTACGCTCTCAAGCATCGTGATATGGGCCATAGTTCCCATAACATCGTATGGCGCAAGGAAGAGATCCATCTCGCGGTCCAACCCCACAGTAAACTTATCTATCTTGTCATCAACATTATATCCCTTATCCCAAAGTTTCATACTGAACTAAGATTTAATAATATGAGGTTTATTAGAAACCCCTCAATAGTTTAACATATATATCCACTGCTTCACGTATCTCACTCAACCTGATATACTCATCTGCCGAGTGAGAACGTGCCGAATCTCCTGGTCCTACCTTAACTGTCGGGAATGGCATCAATGCCTGATCACTCAGTGTTGGTGAGCCAAAGAGCTTCATTCCCAGCGCTTCGCCACGTCTGACAATTGGATGCCCCACATCTATCCTTGAAGAGTTAAGACGCGTCGAACGCTCCTTCACGTCACAAGAAACATGCTCTTTGATAAGTCCGAGCAACTCCTTATTGTCGTATAGCTCATTAACTCTGACATCCACTACGAACGAGCATGTGTCGGGCACCACATTATGTTGCGTCCCCGCATTTATCTGCGTCACGCTCATTTTAACCGGTCCGAGGAACGGTGACACCCTGTCCCACTGATGGGTACGGAACCACTCGATATCTGTAAGAGCCTTGTAGATGGCATTTACACCCTCATTGCGCGCAGCATGACCTGATATTCCATGAGCAGTACAGTCCAGAACCATAAGTCCCTTCTCTGCCACAGCCATCTGCATACCCGTCGGTTCCCCGACAATTCCAAAATCAACAGGCCCTATCAATGGTAAGATACTCTCTATGCCATCTCGTCCGCTTACCTCCTCCTCTGCAGTAGCGGCAAAGATAAGATTGAAGGGTGCCTGTGGCATCTCATCGAAATAGCGGAATACTGCGAGTAACGACACGACAGAGGCACCATCATCATTAGTACCCAAGCCATATAAGGTATCTCCCTCAATAGTCGGAACAAACGGGTCTCTGGTATAGCCCGCTGCTGGCTTCACGGTGTCGATATGAGCATTAAGGAGTATGACTGGTTTGCCATCCTCCCAACTGCTCTGTTTGAGCCATATATTGTTATTATGGCGATTGACCGACAATCCGCACCCCGTCAGCTCCTCCTGAAGCATATCGGCAACAGATTTCTCATCGCGACTGATGGATGGTATAGCCACCATCTTTTGCAATAGAGCTATCGACTCATCAGTGAGGGCCGTCAGATCTTTCATTACATATTATTTAAGCAACAGAAGTGTTCCCCGTCCATTGCGAAGGCCTTCTGTGTTTGTAATCATTACACGCTTTACACCTAAACGCAAAGCGTTGAAGCCGTTGTCCAGTTTTGGAATCATCCCCTCTGCAACAACACCCTCCTCCTTATACTGTTGGAACTCATCATAGGTCATAGAAGGAATTACCGTCGAGTCATCTTCTGGATTCATCAAGACGCCAGGCTTTTCAAAACAGTATATAAGATTCACCTCAAGGTTATTCGAGCATGCTAAAGCGCGAGCCAACTCCGAAGCTATGGTATCGGCATTGGTGTTGAGAAGCTGACCATTCCCGTCATGCGTGATAGGCGATACAACAGGTACCGCACCTTGGTCGATGAGAGAGAGCAGAACACTCGTGTCGACCTCCTTGACATCGCCTACAAATCCGTAGTCTATACCATTCATCAACGGGCGTTTTGCAGAGTATATGAGATTCAGATCGGCGCCACAAAGACCAATTGCATTGACATTACGTTTCTGGAGTTGGGCAACGATATTCTTGTTTACAAGGCCAGCATAGACCATTGTCACAACATCCAACGTCTCGCCATCAGTGATGCGACGTCCCTCAACCATCTTCGTTTCGATGCCGAGGCGCTCCGATAGTTTTGTAGCAGAGCGACCCCCACCATGAACAAGGAGCTTAGCACCTACGATATTTTTGAAATCATCGAGTAGAGTATTGAGAGTAGCGGTCTCCTCGACAACCTTACCACCTACCTTTATGACTGAAAGTTTCATAGTGATTCAAGCATTCTTTTGATTACAACCTGCGCTGAGAATACACGATTAGCAGCCTCTGGTATCACGATACTATTTGGTGAATCGATGACCTCATCTGTAACTATCATATTACGACGAACAGGCAGACAGTGCATGAACTTAGCATTGTTAGTCCAACTCATATGCTCAGCATCTACAGTCCACGACATATCCTTGGAGAGAATCTGTCCGTACTGCTCATACGATGACCAGTTCTTGGCATATATGAAATCCGCTCCATCAAAAGCCTTCTTTTGGTCGCGCTCTAACTTTACACCCTTCATAAACTCAGGTGCGAGATCGTATCCCTCAGGACAGGTGAGCACGAAATCTACCATCCCCTGTTTCTCAGCAGCACGCATCCACTCGGCAAATGAATTTGGAACAGCCTGAGGCAAAGCACGAGGATGAGGAGCCCATGTGAGCACAACCTTCGGACGCTTGATGCTTCCCTTATACTCATCAATAGTGATAAGGTCGGCAAAAGCTTGACATGGGTGACGAGTAGCCGACTCGAGGCTGATTACAGGACGACCTGAATATTGTATGAACTGATTGATTATCGACTCTTCATATTCCGACTTTCTATCCTCGAATTTAGCGAATGAGCGTACACCTATGATATCACAATACGAGCCAATGACTGGTATTGCCTCACGCAGATGCTCCGTCTTATCACCATCCATGACAACACCCATCTCCGTCTCGAGCTTCCACGAGTCACCATTGATATTGAGAACGATAGGATTCATTCCCATATTAAGAGCAGCCTTCTGCGTCGAAAGACGCGTGCGCAGACTCGAATTGAAGAATATAATTATTATCGTCTTGTTTCTTCCTAACTCCTGCCATGCGAAGGGAGTCTTCTTGACCTGCTGAGCCTCTGCCAAAGCGGCCTTTAAATCGCCTATATCGTCTACTGTGAGAAATCTTTTCATAAGATACAATTATTACGCTCGTTAGAGCACTTCTTTAAATGATTTTATAAATCTATCTGCCTCCTCAACGGTCAAGCACAACGGAGGCAAAAGACGAATCATATTCTGTCCTGCTACTCCCGTGAAGATATTCTTGTCGAAAAGTAAGCTACGACGTATCTCTTTGATAGGTTCATTAAACTCTATACCTATCATAAGACCTCGACCTCGCACCTCCTTTATTCTGTCGCTCTTAGGCATATTATCCATGAGGTATTTACCAACCTTAGCAGAGTTCTCAACAAGATTCTCCTTCTCTGCAATTTCGGCTACGGCTATAGCAGCTGCCATCGCGAGATAATTACCGCCAAAAGTTGTCCCAAGCATACCGACAACCGGCTGGAATCTTGGAGATATGAGACAGGCACCAACAGGGAATCCATTACCTATCCCCTTTGCCATAGAGATAATATCGGGTTTGATGCCATAATACTGATGGGCAAAGAACTTGCCGCTTCGGCCATAACCCGACTGTATCTCATCGAGAATCAAGACTGTACCATACTTATCGCATAGGGCACGCAAGTCCTGCATGAACTGTGTCGTAGGGATATGTATTCCTCCACATCCCTGAATACCCTCAATGATTACAGCTGCTACATCTCCGTTCTTCAAATGAGTCTCCACACTATCTATGTCGTTCAACTCCGCCCACAACACCTTGTGGACAGCATTAAAGGGCGATACGATTTTTGGATTATCCGTAACTGCAACAGCCCCTGACGTACGCCCGTGGAACGAACGACGGAAAGCAACTACCTTATCGCGACCAGTGTGGAACGAGGCAAGCTTAAGAGCATTTTCATTCGCCTCAGCACCAGAATTAATCAGAAACAACGAATAGTCGTCATACCCTGATATTTTCCCAAGTTTCTCAGCTAACTCCACCTGAAGAGGGTTGACAACAGAATTGCTATAAAAACCGATTTTATTAAGCTGCTCTGTGATGCGTGCCACATAATAAGGATGACTATGACCGACAGAAATCACAGCGTGACCACCATAGAGGTCGAGGTATTCTGTTCCCCTGTCGTCCCATATCTTGCATCCCTGACCTTTCACAGGGATAACATCATATAGCGAGTATACGTCGAAAAGATTCATAATTAAAATGCTGTTGGTTTAAGATTGAGTCCTGTATTCTCAGGAAGTCCAAACATCAGGTTCATATTCTGAGTAGCCTGTCCACTTGCTCCCTTGATGAGGTTATCTATCATCGAGATTACATGCAGTTTCTTGCCATATTTCTTGACGTAGATAATAGCCTTATTGGTATTGACAACCATCTTGAGATCGGGGTTGAAGTCAACAACATGCACGAATGGCTCATCCTTATAGTATGCCTTATACCACTCCACAGCCTCCTCCTCGCTCAATGAGCAGTCGAAATAGACACTTGCCATAATACCACGAGGGTAATCACCTCGCATCGGTACGAAATTTAGATCTCCCTTGTATGATGGTGCAAGACGATGCAGCGTCTCGTTTATCTCAAGCAGATGCTGATGTGTGAATGCTTTGTAAACACTCATATTATTTGCACGCCATGAGAAATGAGTTGTCTCACTTGGTTTCTGCCCTGCTCCAGTCGAGCCTGTCACACCCGTCACATGTATCTCAGGGAGTTTATCCACCTTAGCTATTGGCAACAATGCCAACTGGATAGAGGTTGCAAAGCAGCCTGGATTGGCTAAGTGATAAGCACTCTTAATATCCTTACGGAAAGCCTCTGGAAGACCATATACAAAGTCGCCAGCTGTCTCCTGAAGACGATAGTCCTGCGAGAGGTCAATTATCTTGCCATTGAAACTCTTTGGGAGGCTCTCGACATACTCACGGCTCTTTCCATGTCCCATGCAGAGGAATATAACATCAACAGACTCTACTGGTGCTTCCGCCGTAAAGACCAAAGATGTCTCACCAAGCAAGTCATGATGAGCCTTCCAGACGGGCTCTCCAGCATGGCTGGCACTCTGCGCGAAAAGAATGTTAGCACATGGATGGTTGATGAGTATTCTCATCAGCTCGCCTGCTGTATAGCCTGCAGCTCCTATGATACCGACCTTTATCATTATTTCATCTCGTCTGGGTTAACCTTATTATATATCTTCAGAGAGTTACCCAGAATCTTCGTGAATCCCTTGACATCGTCAGCTGTGAATGCACGATTCTCCTCTCCGTAATCTGCAAAGCCTGAATTCATAAGATCATGCTTTGTCTCAACTCCCTCTACTACGAAACGGTATGGATAGAGGCGAACGAAGACATCGCCCGAAACATTACGCTGACTCTTTTCAAGCATAGCCTCGATATCACGCATTACTGGTTCAAGATACTGTGCCTCATGGAGAAGCATACCATACCAGTTAGCAACCTGATCCTTCCAGTAGGTCTGCCACTTAGTGAGAGTGTGCTTCTCAAGTGTATGGTGAGCCGAGAGAATCATCATTGGGGCAGCAGCCTCGAAACCAACACGACCTTTGATACCGATAATTGTATCGCCGAGGTGCATTCCACGACCGACAGCATACTGACAACCAATCTCCTCAAGTGCCTGAATGGCCTCTACCTTATTTGCATATTTCTTGCCATTGAGGGCTACAAACTCACCCTTATCGAATGTCAGAGTAACGAGCTTGCTCTCCTCCTTGGCTGTAACATGACTTGGATACGCCTCTTCAGGAAGAGTCTTCTGTGTCGTAAGAGTCTCCTTACCACCAACAGATGTTCCCCAAAGGCCTTTGTTGATTGAGTACTCCATCTTAGCCCAGTCACGAACGATACCCTCCTTCTTGAGGTAGTCAATCTCGTACTGACGCGAAAGCTTGAGGTCGCGAGTAGGAGTTATGATATCAATCTCAGGTGCAAGAATCTGAAATGTTAGGTCAAAACGAACCTGGTCATTTCCAGCGCCCGTCGAACCATGAGCAATATGCGTTGCGCCAATCTCTTTAGCATATTTGATGATAGCCAAAGCCTGGAAAGTACGCTCACTGGAAACAGAGATAGGATAGGTATTGTTACGAAGAATATTTCCGTAAACCATGTAACGGATACAAAGGTCATAATAGGTGTCAGTTACATCAAGAGTCGTATGGCTCTTCACGCCCAACTCATATGCCTTCTTCTCTATATCAGCCAACTGCTCTTTAGTGAAACCACCTGTGTTGGCAATCGCTGTATGAACCTCCAGACCACGCTCTTTGGTCAAATACTTTACGCAGAAAGATGTATCCAATCCACCGCTATAAGCAAGAACTACCTTTTCCATCTTTTATATTGTTTTGTTTTTATCGTTTAAAATGTGTGTGTAAAATTACTAATTATTTCGCACCGAGAATAAACTGCTTGAGTTTCATCCATCGTGTCAACACCTTATCACTCTTATCTGTCAACTTTTTAGAGACTGCATTCTCATCCTTTGCAGGGTCAAATAGCATTCCCGTACAGATACACTTCGAGAAGTTATTGCGTGTTAGGACGTCGTAGTTGATGCAACCCTGACACCCCTTCCAAAATGATGGATCGTCCGTAAGCTCCGAAAAGGTCACTGGCTTATACCCAAGCTCCGTATTTATTTTCATAACAGCAAGGGTCGAGGTCAAACCGAATATCTTTGCATTCGGCCATCTCTTTCTCGACAACTCAAAAGCTTTGTGCTTGATTTTCTTCGCCAATCCATGACCACGATATTCATTCTTAACAATGAGTCCCGAATTAGCTACATACATCTCATGTCCCCACGACTCAATGTAGCAAAACCCGACAAACTCTTCTCCTCGCATCGCTATAATAGCCTTACCTTCTCGCATCTTCTTCTTGACATACTCTGGGTCGCGTTTCGCAATACCCGTCCCTCGTGCCTTTGCTGCCACAGCTATGGTCTCAAGAATCTCATCAACATACTTGATGTGTTCCTCTGTTGCTACAATGATATTAAACTCACTCATTTTTATGTTTGCTGTTTAATATGAATATTTATACATTTGACATTGCAAAATTATACACAAATGCAATACAATGTACTACGCTTTAAATTTTTTTAAATATATTCTATCTGATAAGTATTCAAAAGAGGTGTCTTTTCCTAAAATAAGTTGACTCGCAAAGAACAACTTATGTATTTACACACAAAAAAGCAGTTAATGTATTTTAATGAAGTTATTCGGCTTCATTTAGAAGAAAGATTAGGCGAGGATAGCATCGCAACGCGAGTTCCGCTCGGCCACACTACAGTCGGTCAGTGGATAAAAGCCTACAAAGAGGGCGAAGTGTCCATGTCATCATTGGCCGGCAATCAAGATCTAAAGAAAGAAATCCAGAAAATGTATGCTTCAGGCATGTCTATTCGTTCAATCGCCAGAGTGACAGGATTGTCAAAATCAACAATTTGCCATAGGATTTCTAACTTTGCTTCCGAAAAGGAGAACGTCGTCATGAAAAATCCAAAAGAGCAATCGAAGGACCTTCTTGAAGCTCAGAGGAAAATCAAAAGAGCTTGAGGAGGAACTTATGCGATGCTTATAACGAGATGATTAACGTGGCAGAAGCCAAGTTCAACATCCCGATACGAAAAAAGCTGGCGCCAAACGGTAGAAAACCTGCACGTTAATATAGTCAAAGACCTTATTCCTGATACTTCTGATCAATTGTGGGTCAGTGACATTACGTATATAACAATATGACTTCCGAACGATGACTATTACTTCTGCTATCTGTCTTTGATACTGGACTCTTACAGCAAGGAGATAGTCGGATGGTGTGTCGGTGACTCACTCAGGACAGAGTATCCATTGGAAGCGCTGAAGATGGAGCTGAAGAGGCTTGACGGCAAGGGACACAATCTTATCCATCACTCTGACAGAGGTACACAGTATGCCAGTTCTGAATATGTAAGACTCCTGAGAGACAATGGTATCCGCATTAGTATGACCGAAACTGGCGACCCCAGGGATAATGCCCAGGCCGAGCGAATCAACAATACAATGAAAAACGAACTGCTGAAAGGCA
>JABUTU010000046.1 GCA_021443545.1 Marinilabiliaceae bacterium
TTCAAGGTATTATAAAGACGATAATTTGCGAGGTTAATGGTTAGTCTTCAGAGAGTTATTTGCTGGGGAATTACCTGAAACAATACTCAGTTAGTATCTCTTATATAAAAAACTGACTATCACGAGATCACCTCGCCATAGTCAGTTCGTGAATAAATCACCCAAACACACTTATCAACTAATCAACGTAAAATTTGATTTGTCTCTTATTACGCCATAGCAAAACAAAGGTTGCACTAATTTTCAAAAAAAATCTATTTTTTCTGATATGACGATAAATTGGCACTGAAATTCAGAATGTTAGCGAGGTTAAAATTTTTTTATCAAAAAAAAGTAAGCAAAACGTTTGCAGGAATCAAATTAGTGCGTAACTTTGCACCGCAATCAAGAAAGATGGTGCCATAGCTCAGTTGGTAGAGCAAAGGACTGAAAATCCTTGTGTCACTGGTTCGATTCCCGTTGGCACCACGAGAGAGAGACAAACTACGGTTGTCTCTCTTTTTTGTTTTTGTTATCACTACAAAAAAATCTAATGGGATATGAAAAGGTTTAATCCAGATGTTCTCCATGGCATATTGCTAATAGCTTTATTTTCCTTATCGGCCTTCTATATAGCAGGTTTTGAATGGGTCAAGTCGTTATCGTTTTCGCCTCTCATCGTTGGAATAATTCTGGGTATGATTTATGCTAATACCCTTCGCAACCATCTTCCTGAGGTCTGGGTTCCAGGTATAAAATTCTGTTCAAAAGAGATATTGCGCACTGGTGTTGTCCTTTATGGTTTCCGTCTGACGTTTCAGCAAGTGGCTGAGATAGGAATGCCAGCTATAGTGACCGACCTGATAGTGGTTGTTGTGACCATATTATTGGGAGTCTTATTAGGCAAGCTCTTCAAGATAGACTGGCAGACGACGTTGCTGACAGCGACAGGCAGTGCGATATGTGGTGCAGCTGCAGTTTTGGGTGCAGAACCTGTTGTTCGCGCCGAGCCTCATAAGACAGCGGTCGCCGTCTCGACAGTGGTTATCTTTGGAACACTGTCGATGTTCATCTATCCGATAGTATACCGTTCGGGGTTATTAGATTTGACCAATCAGCAGTGGGCTGTATATGTAGGAGGTACTCTCCATGAGGTGGCACATGTCGTTGGTGCTGGAAATGCCATAGATGCAGCAGGAGGCAATGTTGCAGATGCTGCAACGATAACGAAGATGATACGTGTGATTCTTCTTGCACCGGCTCTGATAATCATGAGCATTATACTTGCCAAGAGTAATGTTTTTGGAGGAGCGAAAGGGGAGAAGTCAAAGATTGCAGTTCCTTGGTTTGCCTTTGGTTTTGTGGGTATCATAGCACTGAACTCTCTTCTTCAAGAGGTCGTGCCTTCAGATTTTATGGCGCAGGCGACGGGAGTAATAAATAGTTTCGACACGTTTCTTCTGACGATGGCCATGACGGCATTGGGAGCTGAGACGAGCATTGATAAATTCAAGCAGGCTGGAGCCAAGCCCTTTGTATTGGCTGCAACGTTGTATGTATGGTTGATTTTAGGCGGATATCTTCTTTCTAAATTGATTGCATAAAAATTTGAAATGATTAATTTTGTTCTTCATGAAAGATAAGCAGACATTGTTGGATCAGCGGTATTTGGCGATGGCACGTGTGTGGTCGCAGAACTCCTATTGTCAAAGGCGACAGGTAGGAGCGTTGATGGTTAAGGACAAAATGATTATTTCGGATGGTTATAATGGGACACCATCGGGCTTTGAGAATATCTGTGAGGATGATATGGACAAGACAAAACCATATGTTCTTCATGCCGAGGCGAATGCCATCAGTAAAGTGGCGAAGAGCAGTAACAGCTCGGAAGGCGCCACGATGTATGTCACGGCGGCTCCTTGTCTGGAGTGTGCCAAGCTTATTATTCAGGCAGGAATAACAAGAGTTGTATACTCAGATGAGTATAGGCTGACCGATGGAGTCGACTTGCTCAAGAGAGCAGGAATCTGTGTTGAGCATGTTGAAGAAGAGATAATTATCAAATAGGAGTAGAGATACAAAAGAGAGATGCGGAGGCTTATGAATAGTAATTTCAAAAAATTATTGATGCCAATTCTTTTGGCAGTAGCGACTGTGGTTGGTGTCGTCTTAGGCAGGTTGTCGAAGCCAATGGTGATGGCTGATGGTGGTGGCATTCAGATAATGCAGATGCCACAGGGAACAAATAAGTTGCAGCATATTCTTGATGCGATAGATATGTATTATGTTGATGATGTATTGACAGATACTATCTTGGAAAAGGCTATACCACAAATCATTGAGGAACTTGACCCACATACTGCCTATATACCTGCGAAAGACCTGGAGAATGTCAATAGTGAGTTAAAGTCCAATTTTGGAGGTATTGGAGTACAGTTCTTGATAATGCAAGACACTGTAAATGTGGTATCAGTAATCAATGAAGGTCCTTCCTCGGCTCTTGGCTTGTTGCCTGGTGATAAGATAATCAAGGTCAATGGTTATGAGTTCACAGGGAAAAAACTGAACAACCAGATGGTGCTTGATTCGTTAAGAGGCGAGATAGGTACTACTGTTAATGTTACAATCAAACGTCCAGGTGTTGCCAATATAGATTACGATATAGTCAGAGGACTAATACCTATGTATAGTGTCATTACCTCGTATATGGTCACGTCTGAGATTGGTTATATGCTTATCGACCGTTTTGCGGAGCGGACATATGAGGAGATGCTACAGGGTGTGGCGAAACTCAAGAGTAATGGGTGCAAGGGCATTATCATTGATTTGCGTTCCAACCAGGGCGGATTATTAGATGTTGTAATACGCATGTGTAATGAATTTCTTGAGACGGGAGACCTGATAGTCTATACAGAGGGGCTTCACCAGTCGCGACAAGAGGCAAGAGCGGATGGGAAAGGAGTCTGTCGTGACATGGGAGTTGCTGTACTTATAGATGAGTATTCGGCATCGGCGAGCGAGATTTTTGCAGGAGCTATACAGGATAATGACAGGGGTATCATACTCGGACGGAGGTCGTTTGGCAAGGGACTTGTGCAGACGCAGTTGGAGTTGCCTGACCATTCGGCATTGCGACTGACGATAGCAAGGTATCACACTCCAAGTGGACGTTGTATACAGCGTCCCTATTCGGATGGAAGAGACGACTACTATCATGAGATGAGTCGCAGGTATGCTGCAGGAGAATTTTTTGAAGCCGACAGTGTCAAGAATGACGCAACGCAACAGTATAAGACGAAGAAGGGACGTGTTGTTTTTGGTGGGGGTGGCATTATGCCCGATATTTTTGTTCCGCATGACAGTACCAAGGCATCGGCATATCTCTATGAGTTAAGAGCAAAAGGGGTTCTGCGCAATTATGCGTTAGAGTATTCAAATCGTAACAGGGGAGTGCTGACAGCAATGAGCACATCGGAGTTGGTCGACTTCTTAGAGAGAACGAGTCTGCTCAACGAGCTACGCAAGTATGCGGCTGGCAAGGGCGTGACTCCCAAAGAATCGCTCAACGTTGCAGAGCGTGATATTATTGAGCGTGAGGTAAAAGCATATATTGGAAGGACCATAGGGGACGACGAGGTCTTCTACACCATAATCAATAAAGAAGACGAGATAATAACGAAGGCGGTAAATGTTGTATCACAGACAAAAGAGTAGGGAGACAGAGAGCTGACAGGGGGCTTCAAGAGACACTATGCTTGAGACAACAGGATATGTAGGGTTATTTCTTGCCAGTTTTATATCAGCGACAATCTTCCCAATGGCGTCAGAGGGTGTTGTGGTGGCGATGGTTATTGGAGGATTCAGTCCCGTGGGAGTTCTTGCTGTTTCCACGGTGGGCAACTGGTTGGGTAGTATGACCACCTATGCATTGGGTTATCTTGGCAATATGGAGAGGGTATATCGCTGGCTCAGGATAGAAGAGAAGAAGACGCAGCGTTGGATAGTATATTGCAGGCGTTATGGTTCGTGGTTTGGTCTTTTGGTTTGGCTTCCCATGATAGGTGATGTGATAGCGGTATGTATGGGTCTTGTCAGAAGCAATATCTTCCTATCAATGCTTATGATATTAGCAGGTAAGTTCCTTCGCTATTTGTTTTTGATAATTCTATGTATGAGGGGCGATTTGGGGGCTATAGGTATGTAGTTCTTTTGTGCGACTGAAAGGAGCACCGTGACAAAGCAGAAGATTATAAAATAGTTCTTTTAAAGAATCGCTGTTGTCTGATATTGCAATGAGTAATTTATAAAAGTCTCCTAAAATGATTATCTTTGCGAGCGTCGAATGAATGATTTAGCAGTTCAATGGATAGTATTGAAGAGATAAAGAGACGATTTGGGATTGTTGGCAACGACCCTATGTTGGAGAGAGCGATTGATACGGCAGTTCAGGTCGCTCCTATTCAACTGTCTGTTCTCATAATCGGAGAGAGTGGAAGCGGAAAAGAGTCGTTTCCTCAGATTATTCATCAATACAGTCAGCGCAAGCATAAGCCGTATGTTGCAGTCAACTGTGGTGCTATTCCAGAGGGAACGATAGATTCAGAACTATTCGGTCATGAGAAGGGCTCTTTCACTGGAGCGTTGGCAGATAGAAAAGGCTATTTCGAAGAGGCTAATACAGGAACGATTTTTCTTGATGAGATAGGAGAGTTGCCACTTGCCACCCAAGCCAAGTTGCTACGAGTACTCGAGAAGGGTGAGTATATGAAGGTTGGTTCGTCGCAGGTGAGAAAGACAGATGTTCGAATTGTGGCTGCAACAAATGTGGATCTTGAGAAAGCCATACAGAATGGCAAGTTCAGAGAAGACCTTTTTTATCGTCTTAACGGAATATTGATACGCATACCACCACTACGAAACAGGGTGGATGATATCCCAGCGCTCTTCCATAAGTTCACAAATGATTTTGCGGACAAGAATAAGATGCCAGCGGTGAGTCTGACACATGCAGCGCGTGAGCGACTTAAGAGTTACGATTGGCCTGGTAATGTTCGTCAGTTGAAGAATATAGCAGAGCAGATAACGGTTTTGGCTGGTAGTAGAGAGGTGGATGAGGTTGAGTTATTGCAGTATATACCAGAGCCAAAGTCGCAAAGCCTTCTTCCGCAATTGCAAAACAGCGGGGGCAGTCATGAACAGTTCAATAACGAACGCGAGATTCTCTATAAGGTGCTTTTTGATATGCGTCGTGACATGAACGACCTGAAGAAGTTGGTTATGGACATGGCCAATGGTCAGGGTCATATCAGTGATGAGAACCAGCAGATACTTCAGCGACTCTATACGGTCGATGAGGGTATGACACTGACGCATCAGAATACGCAGCTGACATCTTCTGGAACGCATATTTCGCATACACCGCATATCCTGTCAGGAAACGGAGAGCATGTCAGCGATATTCAGGTCAGTGAGATCGGAGAGGATACAGAAGCCGAGAGTGTCTTTTCAATTCCAGATAATGAAAAAGAGCTAATCAGAAAAGCCCTTGAGAAATATAAGGGAAGGAGAAGAGCGGCGGCGCAAGAGTTGGGCATTTCAGAGCGTACATTATATCGCAAGATAGACGCTTATGGATTAAATGATTTATAGATAGTAATTTATGAGATTTTTCAGGATAAAAATTGGACTTCTGCTTTTGAGCATAGTTCTATTAGTATATGGTTGTACCGTAAGTATAACCATGAGCGGAGCCTCTATACCTGAGAATCTCAATACATTTTCAGTGCAGTACATAAATAATAGAGCGCCACTTATCAATCCGGATCTGTCACAAACGCTTACGGAGGGCTTGAAGGACAGAATTCAGAACGAGTCGCGCCTCGTGATGGTACCCGAAAATGGAGATGTTGATTTCTCTGGAAATATAACAGCATATTCGACACAACCTATGGCGATGAAAGCTGATGCTGTCTCAGCGCAGACCCGTCTCAATATTACGGTTAAGATACGATGCCGTAATAATAAAGACCCAAAAAAGGATTGGGAGCAGAGTTTTTCAGCCTATCAGGATTATGATTCAGAGAATAACCTCAGTGATGTAGAGGCCGAGCTGGTCACGTTACTTGTTGAGGAGCTGACAGAAAATATCTTCAATAAGGCATTTGCCGACTGGTAAACTATTTTTTATGACCAAGGACGAATTTTATAATGCTTTATTTAACCCTGAGCAGTTGACAGTTCAGACAGTTGAGGGAATTGAAGGAATCCTGCGAGACTATCCCTACTTCGAGGTAGGATGGATGCTTATGCTCAAGGGAATGAATGGATTGGGAGTGACAAGTTATGAGTCGTCGCTTCAGAGAGGAGTAGTCACCATAAGCAACAGGAGAGCACTGTTTGAATTGGTTAGAGCGACAGAGACGACAACGACAGAGGAGGCTGTTGTGGTTACTGAAGCAGAAAAGCAGGAGAAACAAGAAAAAACAGCAGAAGTCAGAGCAGAAGACTACAAGGAGGGCAATGATATATTAGCTTCAATGGCGCTGCCAGTCCCAACCTACGTTTTGGGTGAGCGAGGATCTTCAATAACATCTGTAGATAATTGTACATTCATAGACTGGCTGGACTATCTTGATACCCATAGAGTTTCAGAAACAACTGAGCAGAAGGAATTGCCACGGCAGAGACAGGAGACGAGGACGCGTAATCTCGGACTTATTGAGTCGTTTCTCAATAATAATCCTGAGGGAGAGAGTCGACGTGTTCGACCTACGACAACGTCGACATCACAGGAAGAGAGCGAGAGAAGGGCATCCATTGTAGAGCATGACAACGAAGATATTTTGACCGAGACCCTTGCACAGATTTACATCAACCAACAACAATATAGCAAGGCAATTAATATATTCACCAAATTAAGTTTGAAAAATCCAGAAAAAAGCGTTTACTTTGCATCCCGTATTAGTGAATTAAAGGAAAAAATAGAAAAATAAATAAGCTATGTATACAGCAATAACATGGATTATTATGATGATCTGTATTTTATTGATCATTGTAGTATTAGTACAAAATTCAAAAGGCGGAGGTCTTTCTCAGCAGTTTGCAGCTCAGCAGCAGGTGATGGGAGTCCGCAAGACGACAGATTTTCTTGAGAAGTCAACATGGACGCTTTCAGCAAGTATCATGATTCTCTCATTCATCTCTGTTGCTCTCATACCATCAAATACTGTTGCAACGGGTTCTTCTGATTTGGATCAGTTGCTACAGAATCAGCAGCAGATGCAGACTCCAGCACCATCATTCTCTACTCCAGCAGCTACTGAAGCAGAGATGCCAGAGGCTGAAGCAGAGGCTCCAGTTGCAGAGTAAAAACTTAGCAGGATATAACAAGACCACGTCATTTTCTATGGCGTGGCCTTGTTGTGTTTATGAATTTGTTGGCTGAGCTTAATGAGACTTCAGATTCATTTGCAGAATCTGAAAAAGTTTCCAATGTAAGAACCTGTAGTTTGACTATAAAGAGGAACGCTCAAAATTCCTCAAATAAGGCCTCTTGATTTGAGTGCCTCTAAGTCGTCGGGAGTATCAACAGATAGACTCTCGATGTATGTCTGCAAGACCTTTATTCTGTACCCATTTTCCAACCAGCGAAGTTGTTCGAGGGATTCAGCTTTTTCAAGAGTTCCCAGAGGAAGTAGTGTAATTTTTCGGAGAATATCAGAGCGATATCCATACATACCAATATGGTTGTAAAAGTTACCCTTCTGAAGCCACTCGTTTAATTCGACACCCCGCAGGAATGGGATAGGTTGGCGGCTGAAGTATAAGGCATTACCCTCTTCAGATATAACGACCTTTGGTTTATTTGGGGAGAGAAGGTCGTCGTTATTATCGATGGGCTTCACCAACGTAGCAATCTCGGTTGTTGGGTTGTCGAATGCGGAAGCAAGGAGCGATATCTGTTCTGGGTTTATGAAGGGTTCATCCCCTTGAATATTTATTACGGCGTAGAACTTTTTGTTCTCCATCAGCTCAACGTTGTTAAGAGCTTCGGCGCATCTATCGGTGCCGCTTTTGTGAGTAGAGGCGGTCATAACCACCTTCCCATTGAAACGGCGCACTGCATCAGCAATACGTTCATCATCAGTGGCGACATAGCATGAGGACAAGACTTGTGAAGCCTGTTCGTAGACACGTTGGATCATAGGTTTTCCACCTATATCAGCGAGCGGTTTGCCAGGAAAACGAGTTGAGGCATATCTCGCAGGGATTAGACCAATAACGGAATTGTTCATAAAAGACTCTTTGTTGTTATAATATACGAAATTACGATTAATTAGGGGAAAAGCAAAGCAATATTTGGCATTTCCGAGCGGACAGAAATAACCTTTAGAGAAGAGAAAAATCAAAGAGAGGGAAAAGTCGCAATATTTATCGTACATTTGCCCCGCATACAAAGGGAAAAAATAAATAGTTATAGATGACAGAGAAAGAGGGGACAAGCGCAGAAGAGATGGAAAGAGTTGTGCTTGTTGCAGTAAAAACGCCTGAAGTAACGATACAGCAGGTAAACGATTATCTTGACGAACTTGCGTTCTTAGCAGAGACAGCAGGGGCGAAAGCGGTCATGCGTTTTACTCAGAATCTGCAAGCGCCTGACTCGAGGACATATGTTGGTACGGGCAGGCTTGAAGATATAAGAGTATATGTTGAAGAGAATGAGATAGGGACAATTATATTTGATGATGAGTTGACACCATCTCAACAAAAGAATATAGAGCAGGCACTGCATTGTGTTGTGCTTGACAGGACCTCCCTGATTCTGGATATATTTGCAGGCAGAGCGAGAACGGCACATGCAAAGACACAGGTAGAGCTTGCGCAATATCAGTATCTTCTGCCTCGATTGACGCGAATGTGGACCCATTTAGACAGGCAGAAGGGAGGTATAGGAATGCGAGGAACAGGAGAGAAGCAGATTGAGACAGACCGCCGAATCGTCCTCGACAGAATCTCCTTTCTCAAGGAGGAGTTGAAGCATATCGACCGGCAGATGAATACCCAGCGTCAGAACAGAGGGAAGATGGTCCGGGTTGCACTTGTTGGCTACACAAATGTAGGAAAATCAACCTTAATGAATGTGATTTCAAAATCGAATGTATTTGCGGAGAATAAACTATTTGCGACGCTCGACACCACAGTGCGAAAGGTTGTTATCGGCAATTTACCATTTCTTATGGCGGATACAGTAGGATTCATTAGAAAACTGCCTACAAATCTCGTTGAGAGTTTCAAGTCGACACTCGATGAGGTCAGAGAGGCCGATTTACTATTGCATGTTGTCGATATTTCACATCCAGCATTTGAGCAGCAAATAGAGGTTGTTCAGCGTACCATACATGATTTGGACGAGAGAGATAAACCTACAGTAATCATATTCAACAAAGTAGATGCATTCAGGTATCAACCAAAGGAAGAGGATGATCTCTCGCCAAAGAGCAGAGAAAACTATTCGTTGGATGATTTACGCAATACCTGGATGGCAAAAGGTGCACAATGTGTCTTTATCTCTGCAAAAGAGAAGACGAATTTTGAAGAGTTCAGAAGAGTAGTCTACACAGAGGTAAAGAAAATACATGTGCAACGTTTCCCCTACAATGACTTTCTTTACGAGGATTTTGAGGAGACAGAAGAGGGCTGAAAGAATAAAAAATAATCTTCATTAGCAGAGGTAGTAAAAATATCTTTATCTTTGCAGCGCAAATTTTGCATTAAGAAATGGCAAAAAAGGCTACTGAAACATATAATCTTGTAATCGTAGAGTCCCCAGCAAAGGCGAAGACCATAGAGAAATTTCTTGGTGAGGGGTACGTTGTAAAGTCAAGTTATGGACATATTCGCGACTTGTTGAAGACGAGTCAGGCGATTGATATTGCAAATAATTATGCACCTCAATATGTTGTGCCCGACGATAAGCAAGCTGTTGTTAATGAACTTAGGAAGCTTTCCAAGAAGGCAAGTTTTGTATGGCTTGCGAGTGATGAGGACCGCGAGGGAGAGGCGATATCTTGGCATCTTGCAGAGGTATTAGGACTGGATGTAGCAACCACAAAGCGAATCGTTTTTCACGAGATAACAAAAGAGGCTATTCTGAGAGCGATTGAGACACCGCGAACCATAGACATGAATCTTGTTGATGCTCAGCAAGCGCGTAGGGTACTCGACCGATTAGTTGGTTTTGAACTCTCGCCAGTCCTATGGCATAAGGTAAAGCCACAGTTGAGTGCAGGTCGCGTTCAGAGTGTTGCACTTCGTCTGTTAGTGGAGCGAGAAAGAGATATCTTTGCTTTCACTTCATCCTCTAATTTTCTCACCACGGCTATCTTTTCGTTAAAGAGTGGTAAATCACAGATTAAGGCAGATCTGAACAAGAGATTCGCCAAAGTTGAAGAGGCAGAATCATTCTTGAAAGAGTGTGAGGGCAAGTCATTTACGATAGGAGGTGTAGAGAAGAAGCCACTATTGAGAGCGCCAGCACCACCCTTTACGACCTCTACGCTGCAGCAAGAGGCGAGCCGCAAGTTGGGTTTTGCAGTATCTCGTACTATGAGTGTAGCTCAAAGGCTATATGAAGCAGGACATATCACCTATATGCGTACCGACTCGCTTAACCTTGCAGAGGCTGCAGTAAAGCAGATTACGGGGTATATCAAAGGCGAGATGGGAGATGAGTATCTCAAGGTTCGTCACTACAAGACACAGAGTAAGGGAGCCCAGGAGGCGCATGAGGCAATTCGTCCGACATATATCAATGTAAGAACATTACCCGACATGTCGGTGGAGGAGCAGAAACTCTATCAGCTTATATGGCAGAGGACGATAGCATCGCAGATGCAGGATGCAAAGATAGAGAAGACAACGATACGTGTGGATGCGACGGCAACAGAATACTTCACGAGCGCAGCAGAGGTGGTTCTCTTTGATGGCTTCATGAAGGTATATACCGAAAGTTATGATGAAGAGGATGAGAGTAACGGAGTTGTGAAGCTGCCCAAGGTGAATGTCGGAGATCAGCTTGAAGTAAAGGATATACAGAGCAGAGAGCGTTGGCAACAACATCCTCCAAGATATAATGAGGCGACACTTGTAAAGAAACTTGAAGAGTTAGGTATCGGACGCCCTTCAACCTATGCACCGACAATATCGACCATACAACAGCGAGGGTATGTAATAAGGGAGACTCGTGAAGGAGAGAAGAGAAGCTACGTACTTGTCACAATGAAGGGAGGCAAGATTGTACGCAGCGAGAAGAGCGAGACGGTGGGAGCAGAGAAGAATAAATTATTCCCGACCGATATAGGAATGATTGTTAACGATTTTCTGATTAAGTACTTCCAGAATGTAGTAAGTTACGATTTTACAGCCAAGGTAGAGGAGCAGTTTGACGATATAGCAGATGGACGGTTACGATGGCAGTCAGTGATAGATGAATTCTATAAGCCATTCCATGATATTGTGGAGGATGCGATGGAGAATTCATCCAAGAGTACAGGAGAGCGCATTCTTGGAGTGGACCCAGCGACAGGCAAGCAAGTCAGTGTCAGAGTAGGACGATTCGGACCTATGGCACAGATAGGTGAGAGTGGAGATGAGACGGATGATAAACCACGCTACTCCTCATTACGCAAGGACCAGCATGTCGAGACGATAACACTTGAAGAGGCTCTTAAACTATTTGAGTTGCCACGTCACATCGGCGAGTACGAAGGTAAAGAGGTCGTTATCGGAGTCGGGAAATTTGGTCCGTATGCCAAGCACGACAATAAGTTCTATTCGTTGAAGAGAGGAGAAGACGATCCGTACACGATAGATATACAGACAGCTATTCAGCGAATAGAAGACAAACGCGAGGCCGACCGAAATAAGCTTATTAAGGAGTTTGATGAGGATTCCAGCTTGAAGGTGCTTAATGGCAGGTGGGGACCATACATAGCCTATGGGAAAGAGAATGTCCGAATACCGAAGGGAGTCGAGGCTTCAGAGTTGACATATGAGCAATGTTTGAAGTATTGTAAGGACCAAGGGAAGTTGGCAGATGATACGAAAAAAGCAAAAAAGAGTCCAGTGAGACAAAAAAATGAGGTAAAAAAGGGGGAGGAAAAGGCGAAAAAAACGTCAGAATTGAAGTCAAAGACAAAAAAAGTCGCGACAAAAAAATAATTTTAATATAAAAGCAGGAGTTTTTAACTGCTTGATAATTAGACTAAAACAAAAATAATAATGATACACTGCAAAAAAAAAGGCAGATTTTGCGACGTTGAGTGTGTATTATTGGCGTTTTTTGTTTTAATTTGCATCTCGTGTGAAACGAGCATGATGGCTCAGAACGACGTAATGCTGAGTCAAGTTGGTGCCGTTCCATCGTTGCTGAATCCAGGGACAGCTGGCAAGAGTGGAAGTTATGAAGCTGTTGGAGCGTTTCGGAAACAGTGGGTAGGTTTTGAGGGTTCGCCCCAGTCGACGATGCTGGGAGTAAATGGTGAAGTAGCCTTTTTGAAGAACTTTCATGGCATAGGAGCGATGGTAGTGCACGACAAGGTTGGAGCGTTAACCACTATGAATATAGGGCTTGACTATAGCTTCCATATCGAGCTATCGCACGGGCTTTTAGGATTAGGGTTAAGAGTGGGTGTTCTGAACACAGCGTTTAATGCAGGTGATTTACACCCATCAGTGGATGGCTTAGATGACGACTATCACCAGTCGAGTGATCCTCTCTTAGAGGGGAGTGATGACAGTGGGACTGCGTTAGATATTGGTTTTGGGGCCTTCTACCAATCGAAGAGAAGCTATTTAGGCTTTTCCGTTCTTCATTTGACATCTCCACGAATGGAGATGAAGAGTGGAGCAATAATAAAGAGAAGACCAATGATGGCATTGATGGCGGGGCGAAAGCTTCGTGAAGATGCTGAGTTGGGGATAGAGGCGAGGTCAGGCTTTCAGACAGACTTTTCAAGTAGCGAGTTTGATGTGTCGGTCTTAGCAAATATCAGACGAAAGGTATCCTTGGGTATTGGTTATCGTCTTCAAGATGCAATATTTTTCCAACTTGGAGCGAACCTTTTAGGAGGTATTTTCGTAGGATATGGTTACGATTTGTGTCTAACAGACTTTCGTAGCTATCAAAGTGGAAGTCATGAAGTTGTTCTCTCCTACTCATTCAACATAGATGTGGAGAGAAGAACCAAAAGATATAAAAGCGTCAGGATGCTATGATTTAAAGGTTGAATGGCGGATGTGAAACATAACGATATTACGTATCGCAAGAAACGAGATAATAGGTATATTATGAAGAATATATTAGTCTTATCGCTTGTAGCTGTACTGCTGACTAGTTGTGGTGGTGGTGATGGTGGGGAGTTGATTGGTGTTCAGCGCAATTCAGACTTCTTCGAGCCAAACCCATATGGTATGTTGTTCATCGCTCAGGGAAGTTTTAACATGGGCCAGAACGAGCAGGATGTAGCGCATATAACAAACGCACAAACGAAGACGGTAACAATTCGTTCGTTTTGGATGGACGAAACAGAGATTACGAACTCTGAGTATCGTCAATTTGTATATTGGGTTCGCGACTCAATAGCACGACGTATGATTGGTGAAGATGGAGAGGGTTATATCATTACGGAGGATGACAGAGGCGAGGAGATGCCTAACAACGGCTTCGGTGACCATTTCCGTATCAATTGGGATATGCCTATCGACACGAATAGTGACGATATCCGTACAATTCTCGAAGAGGGCGGTAATGGAGAGGATCCGCTCTACTACAGAGAGGAGGATCGCTTCATGGGGCGCCGTGAGTATGACACACGTAAGTGGGTGTACCAATATATGTGGATAGATCTTCAGCAGGCAGCTAAGAAGACGAATCGTTACAATCTCGAGAAGAAGGCATACGATGGTAAGGTCGTAGATCTTGATGGTAATTGGAGTGAGATATCAAACCGTGGTTCTTTCATTATGAGGGATAAGGTTCTGGTTTATCCTGATACGCTCTGCTGGATTGCAGATTTCACATATTCATACAATGAACCTTGGACGAAGATGTATTTCTTCCACCCAGGATTTGATAACTATCCATGTGTAGGTGTCAGTTGGAAACAGGCAACGGCCTTCTGTATATGGCGTTCTAATTGGTTGAACAGAACATTGACACTTGACCATCAGCCATTGGCAATGGACTACCGCCTCCCAACAGAGGCAGAGTGGGAGTTTGCAGCTCGAGGAGGCATCAATGGTGGTGTTTATCCATGGGGTGGTTACTACACAAGAAATAATCGTGGATGTTTCGTAGCTAACTTCAAACCGCTTCGCGGTCGTTATGCCGACGATGGTGCGACAGCAACGACAGATATCTGTTCGTATGCTCCTAACGACTACGGCTTATTTGATATGGCTGGTAATGTTGCAGAATGGACGTCGAGTGCCTTTGATGAGTCGTCATATGCGTATATACATGATTTCAATCCTAACTACCAGTATCATGCGCGGAACGATGAGAGTCATGTTATGAAGCGTAAAGTGATTCGCGGGGGTTCTTGGAAGGATATAGCATACTATATGCAGTGTGGAACAAGAACATACGAGTATCAGGATTCAGCAACGAGTTACATAGGATTCAGATGTGTCCGTGATTACGTTGGTGAATAATAACACAGAATTAAATTACAACAAAGAATAAATAAATTATTTGAGATATGAGTCTAACAGAGTTTGTCACAAGTCCTGCCTATAAAAAATTCATGGCATACGTGTATGGTTTTGGTGCTGCTATCGCTATTCTCGGCGCACTTTTTAAGATTCTTCACTTGCCTGGTGCATCTATCATGTTGATTGCAGGCTTAGGTGTAGAGGCAATCATTTTTGCTCTTTCATCATTCGAGCCACCACATGAGATGCCTGACTGGAGTTTGGTATATCCAGAGTTGATAGGTTTGGAGTCAGATCCGGAGAAAGACGTTCATGCTCGTCGTTCTGGTTCGTCAAGTAACAATCTTGTAGGCGGTGGTTCTGAACTCTCAGCATTGCTCAATGCTGGTGCAATTGAGCAGAAGACAATTGATGAACTCTCTATGGGTGTTAAGAAACTTGCAAATACAACATCGCAGATGGCGGATCTTTCAGATGCGGCAGTTGCGACAAAGGCATATATCAATAATGTCAAGGTTGCATCGGATTCGATGAATCAGATGACAGCAGTTCAGTCAACCGTTGTTGATGCAAGCAATAAGTTCTCTGAGACTTATAACAAATTCAACAATACATTTGCTCAGCAGGCTGACGAGTCGGCTCAGATGACAAGCAACATCAAGGCTGTCAATGAGGCTTATGCAAAACAACTCCAGACTGTAACAAGTCAGCTCGAGTCATCAAAGGGCTTGACGAATGGTCTCTCGTCAATATCAGCAGAGATTCAGGCATCAGTAGAGGGTGTTAAGGAGTATCGTCAGCAGATTGCTTCTCTGAGCAAGACTGTAGGTGAGCTCAACTCTATTTACGGCAATATGTTGAGTGTTGTACGTAAGTAATCGGCGTTATTGAATTAGAAATATTAGGTTTAACACTAATAAAGAGGTAGAACGAGATGAGTGGTGGTAACTGTCCCGAGACCCCGAGGCAGAAGATGATAGGCATGATGTACCTGATGTTGACGGCAATGTTGGCGTTGAACGTGTCGGGTGACTTGCTGAATGCTTTTGACCTTGTGGATAAGAGTATAAAATCTTCAACGCGAAATGTTGAGGCCAAGAATGCAGTAGCATATAGCAACTTCGAGTCGGCAAATGCTCAGAACCCAGCAAAGGTTGGTGAGGCATATAAGATGGTTATGGATGTCAAGAAGCATGCCGATGAGTTGTACAACTATATAGATAGTCTTAAGAACTATGTGGTCTTCAGAGCAGACGGACCTGAGTTCGATCAGAATAACTACCAGTCGAAGAGTAATCAGGATATAGCAGCCACCATCTTCATGGTTGAGTCGAATGGTGCTCGTGGTCAGGAGTTACGCGATAAGATAGGTCAGTATAAGGACTATCTCAAGGGACTTCTTCCAGAAGAGAAGATGCTTTGTGATGCTCTCGAAAGTATGTTGGCAACAAAGGATACTGTTGATGAGGATGGTGTAACAGTGCCTTGGCAAAGTCAGACTTTTGAGCATATCCCATTAGCAGCTTCAATGGCACTGCTGAGTAATATGCAGGGTTCAGTGAGAAATGCTGAGGCTGATGTTGTTCAAAACTTGTATGGTTCTATTGATAAGGCTTCGTTTAAGTTCAATAAGATTGAGCCTCTTATCATCGCGAAGAGTAACTATGTTCTTCAAGGTGCTTCCTATGAGGCTGATATCATGCTTGCTGCGTATGACGATACGATGGAGCCAGTTGTCACGGTTGGAGGTTCTCAGTTGACTGTTGAGGCTGGTCGTGGTAAGTATACAGTTCCAGCTTCGTCTGTAGGTAATAAGAATTATACTGCTGATCTTTCAATTCCAGATCCTGTATCTGGCGAAATGCTCCACTATAAGGTTGAGGGTGAGTATGAAGTAGCACAGCCTATGGTAACTGTTTCACCAATCAAGATGAATGCTATGTATCGAGGTCTTGATAACCCTCTCGAGATTACGGCTCCAGGTATCTCGCAAAGCGACTTGAAGGTGTCGGCAACTGGATGTACGCTGACTCGTTCGGGTAGCACCTACATTGCAAAGCCAGCTAAGGATTCGAAGAAGGCAGTCATTACAGTCTCTGCAGATGTAAACGGCAAGAGCGTGCGTTTCCCACAGAAGGAGTTCCGTGTCTATAGTGTGCCAAAACCTACTCCAAGTCTTCCTGGTGCCAAAGGTACGCGTATTGCAAAGAATCAGCTCTCTATTACTAAGGGTCCTAAAGCAGAACTCGAGGACTTCGTATTCGACGTTAAGTTTGAGGTTGTATCGTTCACATTGACAACTAAGTCTGGCGGTTTTGATGTGTCGAAAGAGACTAAGGGTGCTTCATTCTCAGCAGAGCAAAAACAACTTCTTTCAAAGTTAAATCGTGGCCAGAAATTCTGGATTGAAGATATAAAGGTTAAGTTCCCTGATGGTTCGGTACAACCTCTTGGTACAATATCTATGGTATGCGATTAGTATTAAACTAATACATTGTTAAGATGAAGAAGTTTTGTTCAATAATCATAATGTCGCTCTTTACTTTCTCTGCCTTTGCACAGGAGGTGGTTGTAGAGGATACATTGGTTACGGGCCCAAATGTTTCAGCTCATGCATCGAGTTTTACAGGAATAGATGGTGTCTACGAGAAGCATCACATATCGCAAAAGAAGTATATTCCTTACGTGCATGTTAGGGAGGCAGATGTAATGTGGTCGAAAACGATATGGCGAATCATTGACCTTCGTGAGAAGATGAATCTTCCTCTTTACTACCCTACAACGCGAATGGAGGGTCGTCGCTCTTTGGTGCAAGTCATATACGACGCTTTGGAGTTAGGAGATGTTCAGGCCTATGATGCGACTACTAATGATTCGTTTGAAAGAAGACTTACAAAGGAGGAATTCAGAAGGGCTTTGGGAGCTGGAGTCGACTCTTTATATGACGAGGAAGGAAATGTTGTAATAACATATAGTGATGCTCATCTTGAGCAGATTCAACGCCTTCTTCTTAAGGAGGTTTGGTGGTTTGACAGAAGATATGGTCGTATGGATGTGCGTATTATAGCGGTCTGTCCTATTAGAGAGTCTACGGAAGGAGAGGGCGAAAGTGAGCGCGTTAAAGCCGAGTTGTGTTTTTGGATTTACTATCCTGAGCTTCGTCCTTACCTGAGTCAGCAGGAGGTATATAATACCCGAAATGATGCTCAGAGGAGTTCCTATGATGATTTGATGGCGCAGCGGCACTTCGCGAGCTACATATATCGTGAGTCGAATGTATATAACAATCGTGCAATAGTGGAGTATGCGCAGGGTCTCGATGCCAATCTTGAGGCACGACGTATTCATGAGACGATATTCAATAAGGAACACGATATGTGGGAGTATTGATTTGTTGATACCTAAATATTGATGAGGGCTGATGGATTAACGTTAGCCCTCATTTTTGATATAAAGGGATGTCGATTATTTATATTTGTCGGCCCTATCGTTTAACATTAAATCGTGGGAATTTTTGAATTCCCCTATATTGCATTATGTTTTCAGGAATTGTAGAAGAAGCAGCTATTGTCAGAGATCTTAAGAGTGATGGAGGTAATCTTCATCTGACATTAGATTGTTCATTTGTGAATGAGTTGAAGATTGACCAGAGTGTTGCTCACAATGGTGTTTGTCTGACAGTTGTAGATATCAAGGATAAAACTTACACAGTTACTGCAGTTGCAGAGACTCTCCAGCGAAGCAACTTGGGTAAGTTGCAAATAGGAGACCTCGTAAATCTCGAGAGAAGTATGATTATGAATGGTCGTTTGGATGGTCATATTGTACAGGGACATGTTGACCAAACTGCAGTTTGTGAGAAGATAGAAGAGGCTGATGGAAGTTGGTATTTTACTTTCAGTTATGAGTTCAATCCGGACATGGCGAAGAGAGGTTACATGACTGTCGAGAAGGGCTCTGTGTGTGTTAATGGTACAAGTCTGACAGTAGTGAACAGTCAGAAGGATAGTTTTCAGGTTGCCATAATCCCTTATACCTACGAGCATACAAATTTCTGTAAGATCTCGGTAGGTTCTGTTGTTAATATAGAGTTCGACATCATCGGCAAGTACATAGCCAAGATAAATACTCTTTGACGATGCTACTCTCAATTTTTGCTTCTCTATATTCAGCTATAGCGTCTCTGTTAGGAGTCGAGAGCGGAAATGGTGTCCTTCAGATGACTTGTGCGCTGGTGGTTGTCGTTCTTGTAACGCTAATCTTCTATTATCTCTCGAAGTATATCTTCACGGTCCTCCTTAAGCGAATCATTAAGCGTTCAAAGACAAAAATTGATGATTACATCTTTACTGATGATGTTCTGAAGAGGATATCTCTATTAGTTCCTATCCTTGTACTACTGAAATTCAGAAATCTGTTTGTTATAGATGACCTCTTTCAGTCGTTTTACAACAAGGTTTTTGTAATAGCCTTTGCCGCATCGTTGGCGCGTCTTATCTCCTCGTTGTTGCGCACGTGTGTAGATGCTTTCTATAAAAATGGCAAGATGAAGGAGCATCCTTTGAATGGTGTTCGTCAGCTCTTGACCGTCATCATCTATACAATGTTGACGGTATTCATCATTGCAACTATACTCGACAAGTCGCCCCGAACAATACTGACTGGATTAGGAGCATCGGCGGCGGTCCTCTCCATTGTCTTTAAGGATGTCTTGGTGGGTTTTGTAGCAGGCATACAGCTCTCGTTGAATAAGATGGTGTCGGTGGGCGATTGGATTGATGTCCCTAAGCATAAGGCAAATGGTGTAGTTCAGGAGATATCGGTATCAACTGTTAAGATAAAGAACTGGGATGAGACGATTACGACAGTTCCGCCTACATTGCTTTTGAACGATTCGTTCTGCAACTGGAAGGGGATGCAGCAGGCTGGAGGCCGGCGTGTGACCCGCAGTCTCAATATAGATATGCATTCTGTCAGGAATGTCACTGAAGAGGAGCTTGAATATTGGGAAGGAGACGAGATGATTGCGGAGGTAGTTGAGAAGCTGAAGACGAGAAAACCATCACCGACCAATCTCGAGTTGTACAGAGCCTACCTGCTTGCTCAGTTGCGACAAGATGAGAGAGTCAATCAAAACATGACAGTTATGGTCAGAACCCTCGAACCCACGCAATATGGAGTTCCTGTCGAGTTGTATTTCTTCTCGCTCATCAAGCGATGGGAGGAGTATGAGGAGGTACAGGCTCAGATGCTTGAGAATATGATAGCCCTTGCATCGCGGTTTGGTCTTGAAGTATATATGAAACATTGATACTATACAATTTGTAATGGGAATTTGTTTTATGTTCCCGAAATATACAGCGAAATGAAGAAGATATTGGTAAGATTTTTTATTCTTGCAGTTCTTGCAACATCACTCGTTGCCTGCGTTGGCAAGAATGGAACGATTAATGTTCAGAAGGCGTCACAATTTGTGACTATTGAAGATGGGCACTTTGTCAAGAATGGCAACCCCTATTATTTTGTAGGAGCGAACTTCTGGTATGGGGCTATTCTTGCTTCAACGGGTGAGGGTGGCGACAGGGAGCGACTTAGCCTTGAGCTCGATTCATTGCAGGCTATTGGTGTTGATAATCTACGAATCCTCGTTGGTGGAGATGGTGAGAATGGCTTGCCATCGCGTATCAGACCGACATTGCAGATGAAGCCAGGGATATATAACGATACTATCCTTGATGGTCTGGATTACCTTATTGCTGAGTTAGAGCGGCGCGATATGAAGGCCGTCCTTTATCTCAATAATGCGTGGGAGTGGAGTGGTGGTTACTCTGTCTACCTGCAATGGGCGGGGTATGGTAAGGCTCCTATACCAGCTGTTGATGGGTGGCCTGCCTATATGGAGTATGTAGCTCAGTACATGAAATCCCCAGAGGCTCAGGGATTATTTGCTGCTCATGTCAAGTTAATCCTTTCGCGTTTCAACGTTTATACAGGAAGACCCTACACGGAGGAGCCAGCCATAATGTCGTGGCAGGTTGCAAATGAGCCACGCTGTTTCGCAGACGACAATAAGGAGGCTTTTGTTTTGTGGACAGATACAGTGACCGCACTCATACGTTCAATCGACACGAACCATCTGATTTCGATTGGTAGCGAAGGAAAACATGGTTGTGAGCAGGATATAGAGCTATATGAGAAGATACACCAGAACAGGAATGTGGACTATCTAAATATTCATATATGGCCCTATAACTGGGGTTGGGCGAGTGAGCAGACACTTGCAGAAAGCCTTGATGATGCCAAGACAAAGACAATAGCATATATTGAGGAGCATAAGGCATTGGCTGAGAAGTATTCAAAGCCCATAGTGCTTGAGGAGTTTGGCTATCCGCGTGATGGTTTCAGGTTCAGCCGTGAGAGCACTACGACATCCCGAGATGAATACTACGGCTTTGTATTTGATTACCTCGTAGAACAGGCAGCACAGAGAGGGCTTTTTGCTGGGTGTAATTTCTGGGCATGGGGAGGCTCAGCTAAGCCATCAGCAGAGCATGAATACTGGCAGCAAGGAGACCCCTATACGGGTGACCCTGCACAAGAGCAACAGGGGTTGAACTCAGTATTCAATACAGATAGTACAATGAATGTTATCCGGACTGCTAACAGACGGTTGCAAGAGATAGTGAAATAAATTAACTTTGTACGTTAGAACAGAACTAATCATATTAATCAATGGCAAAGCAGATACTCGTGACCGGTGGTACCGGATTTATAGGTTCCCACACAGTGGTGGAACTGCAGCAAGCAGGTTTTGATGTGGTTATAGTTGACAGCCTTATCAACTCAAAAGAGGAGACTGTCGATAACATTGAGAAGATAACTAAAATACGTCCTAAGTTTGAGTGTTTTGACTTAGCCGACCGTGAGAAGGTGCATGCCTTTTTCAAGAAATATACTTCAATAGAGGCTATCATTCATTTTGCAGCATTGAAGGCGGTAGGTGAGAGCGTTCATAAGCCTTTGGAGTATTATCGCAATAATCTGAATGCCCTAATGAATCTTCTTGAGTGCATGAAAGAGTATAATGTGAAGAATTTTGTCTTTTCATCATCATGTACGGTCTACGGACAGCCAGATAAGTTGCCAGTGACGGAGACAACACCGCGTAAGCCAGCTGAGTCGCCCTATGGCAATACAAAGGCGGTTGCCGAGGATATAATGCGCGACTTCACAGTGGCAAATGCAGATGCCGATATGAAGTGTCTGGCTTTGCGTTACTTCAATCCTATTGGTGCTCATCCGAGTGCCCTCATAGGTGAGTCTCCAGTCGGTGTTCCAAACAATCTTGTTCCCTATATCACGCAGACAGCAGCTGGGATAAGAGAACAACTTAGTATTTTCGGAGATGATTACAATACACCTGATGGTACGCCGATAAGAGACTATATAAATGTTGTAGATTTGGCAAAGGCTCACGTGGTTGCAATAAATCGTCTTATTGAGAAGAAGAATAAGGCGAATTACGAGTTCTTCAATATAGGAACGGGTAATGGCTATTCAGTAATGGAGCTTGTTAAGGCCTTTGAGGCATCGACAGGAGTCAAGTTGAACTACAAGGTAGTAGGTCGCAGGGCAGGAGATATCGAGAAGATATGGGCAGACACAACGTATGCTAATAACGAACTTGGCTGGAAGGCAGAGACGCCCATCGGAGAGACACTTCTCTCAGCGTGGAATTGGGAAAAGCGTGTCCGTGGTATCAAATAACAGAAATCAATCTGATATTCATTCTCGTTATATGATGAAATCAGAGTTATCATAATATGTAGGCAATAAAATGGCAGAAGAAAAGAGATTCAAGAGGACGTTGGTGACAACGGCATTACCTTATGCTAATGGGCCAGTACACATTGGGCATCTGGCGGGAGTGTATGTTCCGGCAGATATTTATGCGCGGTACCTTCGACTCAAAGGAGAGGAGGTGCTTCTTGTCGGAGGCTCTGACGAGCACGGAGTTCCAGTCACGATACGCGCCCGTAAGGAGGGATGTACGGTTCAGGATGTTGTAGACAGGTATCATAACTTGATTAAGAAATCATTTGAAGATTTTGGAATATCGTTCGATGTATACTCCCGGACAACATCTGAGACACACTCTAAACTTGCATCTGGCTTTTTCAAGAAACTCAACGACGAGGGTAAATTTATCCAGATGGAGAGCGAGCAGTATTATGATGAGGAGGCCAAGGAGTTCTTAACGGACCGTAATATCAGAGGTGAATGTCCACGTTGTCATGCTGCTGACGCTTATGGTGACCAGTGTGAGAAGTGTGGTTCGACGCTCTCACCAGATGAGTTGATAAACCCATATAATGCTGTGACAGGCAATAAACTTGTCAAGCGTCGCACAAACCATTGGTATCTGCCACTTGACCAGTATCAGGAGTGGTTGGAACGTTGGATTCTGGAAGAGCATAAAGAGTGGCGCTCTAACGTATATGGACAGTGTAAGAGTTGGCTTGATTCAGGCTTAAAGCCACGAGCAGTCACGCGCGACCTCAACTGGGGTATTCCTGTACCTGTTGAGGGTGCCGAGGGGAAGGTGTTGTATGTATGGTTTGACGCCCCCATCGGATATATTAGCAATACAAAAGAGTTGTTGCCCGATACGTGGGAGAAATGGTGGAAAGACCCTGAGACACGTATGCTTCATTTCATTGGAAAGGATAACATAGTGTTCCACTGTATCGTCTTCCCAACGATGCTTAAGGCACATGGTGAGTATAATCTCCCTGATAATGTGCCGTCAAATGAGTTCCTCAATCTCGAGGGCGATAAGATATCGACATCAAGGAATTGGGCGGTATGGCTTCATGAATACCTCGAGCAGATACCCGACAAGCAGGATGTGTTGCGTTATGTGCTGACAGCTAATGCGCCTGAGACTAAGGATAATGATTTCACATGGAAGGATTATCAGGCGCGCAACAACAACGAGCTTGTGGCGATATATGGCAACTTTGTAAACAGAGCAATCGTTCTTACCCATAAATATTTCGAGGGCAAGGTACCAGCGCGTCATGAGCTGACAGATGGCGACCGTGCAACATTGGCTGAGTTTGCCGAGGTAAAGAAGCAAGTTGAGTCACTTCTTGATGTATTCCGTTTCAGAGATGCACAAAAGGAGGCTATGAACTTAGCACGCATAGGCAATAAGTATTTGGCAGATAACGAGCCGTGGAAACTGGCGAAGAGTGATATGAAGAGAGTTGAGACGATAATGAATATTAGTCTTCAGATTGCTGCTAATCTGGCAATAGTATTTGAGCCATTCCTGCCATTCTCATCTGCTAAATTGCGCATGATGCTCAACATCGATAAGGTCGAGTGGTCTATGCTCGGTAATATGGATTTACTTGAAGATGGACATGCGACCAGAACGCCTGAATTGCTCTTCGAGAAGATAGAGGATAGCGTTATAGAGGCACAGATGCAGCGTTTAGAGAATATCAGGAAGGCAAATGATATTGATAATTACAAGCCTAAAGCGGTCCTACCAGATGTTGATTTCGAGACATTCGAGAAGATAGATATCCGAGTAGGCAAGGTTCTGGATTGTCAGAAGGTCCCGAAGGCAGATAAGCTTCTTATGTTCAAAATTGACGATGGTATGGGAGGCAGGACTATTGTTTCGGGCATAGCCAAGTACTACAATCCTGAGGATTTGATAGGCAAGGAGGTATGTTTCATAGCTAACTTCCCGCCGCGTAAGCTGAAGGGCGTAGAGAGTCAGGGAATGATTCTCAGTGCTATGGATGCTGATGGGGCTTTGAAGGTGGTCACTCCGAGTGCAGAAGTCAAGCCAGGAAGCAGTGTTTGTTAAAAATTACTTTATTTGTTTGCATATAAGGAATAAAGGATATACCTTTGCACCGCAAAAATGGGGAAAACCCACTTTTGCATAGTAGGCGGTCCCATCGTCTATCGGTTAGGACGAGAGATTTTCATTCTCTAAAGAGGGGTTCGATT
>JABUTU010000069.1 GCA_021443545.1 Marinilabiliaceae bacterium
GATGTTCTGCCTTTCGTTTTCTCTTCTTCATAGATGCCTGAATTGTTAATTTGTAGTGCTGCATTTTGACGGAAAGTGACGGAACATGACGGAAATTGAAACTAAAGGGCAATGAGACGGTTAGAATCCGAATCATTGCCCGCATTTATTGGTTTTGAGGAGATTTAATCTTGCTATGTATCCCCTACTTTTTCCAAATTTCTGACTTCGTTGCTGTCTACATCATGATAGGCGTTCTGATAATTGGACCTTTAACAGGCTCAATCGCTCTCAGCAGGCAAGAACTATTCCATGATAGGCGTTCTGTTAATTGGACCTTTAACAGGGCGTATGGTTCGTCCAAGATAACGAAGTAGCATGTATTCTTCATCTATTTCCATATCGATTGACCAGGCTTTTTCATTATCTGAATAACAATCTGCAGACCAATAGGAAAGGCCTATCACAGCTTCTCCTTTACCCCTGACAAGACCCTCTTCTGTAAGGACACCAGCCGTGGGAATAAAGATAAACTTGCTTTCGTCTTCTTTGTTATAAAGCTTATACCCTACAGCACCGCCAAATTCGCTTTGCGTACCATTATAAAATTTGTTTCCGCAATCATTAACAAGCTCATACAGCTCTCCTAAAGTAGGGAGACGCCATTGGCCATTGGCAGCAGTTGCAGCATCAAAAGCTGTCGTCGCAATGGTTTCATCTTGCAACGAACCATCCGCCAGATACTCCTTCAATGGGTCGGCCTCTGTTCCGCAGTCTGCAGCATCTGTTCCTGTGCCTCCCAGCTTCTTGAAATAGTTCTCCCACGACACCTCTCCTTCGCTGTAGGGAGTTGTCATACCCCAACCATAGTAAAATCCAAACTCTTCAGGCGACTCAGCTCCGAGGTTACAAGTTGCCCATTGGACAGAGAGACCCAAATCGACGAACTCCATCTGACTCACCCATTTCGGTTGGGCTACGCCCTTGACATCGGAACCCTGCACGAAGTCGATTGCTTCGATTTCGTCAACGTTAAACTCATATGCCACGCCTTTGCTATGGACATATACCTTATCCTGCGCCTGAAGACCGAAGGCCAGTGCCACAGCAACAAGTAGTGAAAAAACTTTTTTCATAATATATCTGTTTAATTATATGCTATTTAAATTGAAACCCTCCTTATTTACGAGTGCTCTACGACCTTTCCCAAGTGATAGACAATCTCCCAGAAACAAGCGTTGGCCTTAACTGGGTCGTCGACGATTTGAATATTCTCACCATCGTCATAAAATATAGCAAGTCCTTTACGACCCGTCATTACCTGGAATGATATATCCTTGACCTCGACAATCATCGTCTGACGATCTTTGTTGTACCCTACTGCCAAGTTGAGATATTTGTACTCAATTGGCCTATATGGAAATACTCCCTTATTATATGCACAGATATCCCCAGCCTTTGACAGTTCGCATACCTCCTCCTCTGGGAACTTTAAGCAGGGAAGCACGTCGACGCCATCTTTGAACTGCACATTCTCCTGCAGTAAGTATTTCTTCCATGTTGTATCCTTGATTTCTCGATACTCCTCTTTCTTCTTACCAGCAAGAATCTCATCAAAGTAGACTTGTTTAATCACCAGATACAAGGTGTTTTCTTTTGTAGGTTTCTCCATAACCCTGAATTTAATATTGGGCAGTCAATAAAGTGACCTCAAATGTATAAAAAAGTTTACACATTATCCATAGCGGAACAAATATTTAAGTACTCCTACCTGACGGTTACTAATTTTCCATTATGAATATATAGGCCTCTCAGAGGCTTTGTGACTCGGCGGCCTGAGATGTCGTAGTAGGGCTCTGATTTCTCGTTAACAGCTTCATCTGCTTCGTCTTGCGGTGGGGCGGGGTGTAGCAACTCGGAGTTGAGGATTATTGGGTTCTCATCATATCCACTGATGAGATGCAGGTCTTCGATTCGTCCCACTTCAGTACTCGTCTCACCAAGCCAACCGCACGACTGAAAGATGCCACAGACGACACGCACGAAATTAATCTCCTTTATGTCGACATGCTCTCCCCTATCGTTGACAGCCCAGTCGATATCGAATGTTGAATAGTCGCTCTTATTAGAAGCTGCATCAGCATATCCATAAGAGTTCATGCCATACCGACACAGCAGGTAGTTGGTGCCATTGCCCGACAAGTCAAGTGCGTTAGTCGGGAGACATCCGCCAATGAACGAGAGTTCATCCTGATGTTCGAAGAGAGGCCAATACGACTGATTATGAAAGGAGAGTTTCGGCATATACCCCGTTGAGTCGCATTGCACTCCATCCCTATCGGTCCATGAAACCTCCCATCGTATATAGTCGTCATACAGCGAGTTTGGCATATTATGGCTTCCTTCTTCGGCATCGGGACGGTAGTAAGTGACAGCAAAATCATGAATCTGAGTTGTATAATACTCCGACCCTGCCAGTTCGTACCACTGAGCTGTCGCGAGCTCCGTTCCGACACCTACGAAGACAATCCCTGGTTCGACAGAGCCCCCCACCGTCTCGACGCCTCTGAGAATCGACTTGACAGAGCAGTCGGCATTGCCATAGATGCGGAAATCAGAGCCCCTCTTATTCTGGACAGCTGCATCTAACTGAAATGTGGCATAACCGCCATAGCCACCCAGATGGATGAGGCCCTCGTCGTTAATACACTCAGTAGCCAAACGACAGGCATCGTCATGCTTCATATCATCTGTTATCTCAGGCATGAGATTGACGAATTGTCCGGGTGCCGGATGGTACTCGACGACAGTTATGGTCTGCGCAAAGAGAAACATTCTATGCAGAGAGAGAAAGATAATCAGCAATAATGCATCGAGGCGTTTCATGGCTATTGGTTATAGTTATGGTTAAGGTTATATTTTTCGTTATTTCGATATTTCGATGTTATTGTTATCGTTTTCGATTTGGTTATCGTCGTGGCAAAGCCAGTATGTGAGCTGGGTTAATATATAGTTTTTGAGGTTCGAAGAGTTGCTCGCCCATAGAGCTGTAGCCATAGAGGAGACCTGCCGATGTAAAGTTTCGCGCATTGGTGAAGTAGAAACTGCCCGTGTATGGTGATATGTATAAGTCGTAGGGTTTTTCGAGAGAACCTATGAGAGAAGTGACCTCAGGCGAGCAAATCTCATTGCCGACCTCCATAGTTGAAGGGTTGATGGTATGGATATGAGAGCGAGACTCACCAGTGGAGTTTTCAACAACAGAACCTATGGTATAGAATAGCTCGCCGTCGGAAGCATTCAGATTAGAAGGAAAATCAAGAAGAGAGAATTCATCTGTTTCGCAATTGAGAATTATAGTCTTAGGCGATGCTACCGAACCATTTCCATTAGAATTGATACAGAGGAACTTACCAGCCCTTGATATAGGACCTGAGAGATTTGGACAATCAGTCATAATATCCCCGATTTTAGTCATTGTCGCAGCATCGACGATGCTGATAGAGGTCTCGTAGTCGTGACTCTCCGAGAATGCATATCCACCTGAATTTGCTATGTAGAGGCGACCATCGTAGAGAGCTATTCCATCGGGTTCCCATCCCACCCCGCATGAGGCGACGACGCGGAGAGAGGCTACATCTATTTTAGCCACGTAGCCCTTCTCGTAGGTCTGCGAACCGCATATATGGGCAAACGATGTGACATACAGGAATTGGCCATCCGTGCAGAGTCGACGATTATTAGGGACATTCTCAGTCGCTCCACAAGCCGTGCCATCGGGGTTGATATACTGGATTATATTCGACCAATTGACAGATATAGCAATCAGAGTATCGTTAATCTGAATAATATCATTAGGTGTATCCCCCAGTTTGAATCCGTTGACACTACGAAACCACTTATTGGTTAGCTCTCCCGTCATAGCATCTAAGTAAGAGAGCTGGCCGTTATCGGACTGCCAGTTACCCTCGTTGCATATTATCAGGCTCTCATCCAAGAGGCCTATGGCGGGTGAGGGTTCAGAGCTCCTATCGTCGTTGCAAGCCGACAGGAAGAGGAGCAAAGTCAAAATCAGTATACCACATTTCATCATAATTCAAATTTTAAAGTTGCAGAAAAACGTCTTCCTGGCATGGGCCAACGCTGAATCATCTCGTACCGCACATCGAAAATATCCTGACACTCCACCTCGACAGAGAGAGGGTGCAGTGAGAAACCCACCTTGACATCAGTACAGTTGTAAGCCTCGAGAGGCTCTTCGATAGCATTTTCAGTGGTCCAGTAGCGCTTATCGACGAAGATATGCGAGAGCGAAGCTGTGAGACGTCGGACCTGGAGCGAGTAGATAGCTGAGAGAGAGAGACGAGGTGAGTAGGCGACATAATCGTTATATGCATCCTCTTTAGGATTCGTCTTGTTGCGGTCGTCCTGAAAAGTGCCGCTGATGAAGAGCGAATGCCATTTATAGTTCATCTTAGCAGAAATATCAACACCCAAGCAGCGTGTCCGTCCGTAATTGAGCATAGTCCATTGGTACGAGCCCTTAAGAGGCAGAGCGACGATACGATTGTCGATCCGATTGTAATAAAAATCGCACTGCACGTCGAACCAAGCAGAATTATAAGTAGCCCCGACATCAAGTTGTTTTGTATACTCAGGCTTCAGATTCGAGTTTCCCACGATGTTGTAGTAGAGGTCGTTGAGCGTCGGCACGCGGAATACCGATTTATAGAAGGAACGTAGAGTCCACTTATTGATACGCCATGAGAAGAGAGCATTGTATGCAAAATGACTCATTGTTGTCTTTTCATCCTCATGGTGGTCCGCAACATACGTAAAGAGAGCACTTGAGCTAAAATTCATCAAACCACGAGAGTAGAAGATAGCGAGAGAGCTCTTACTATCGACACGAGTGATATAGTTCGTCGTTTTAGCCATACACTTTAGGTCGGACCATCTCAAATCGGAGGAGGCAGAGAGCGACCAGTTTCCGTTATCGTAGGAGGAGGCGACAGCGCCATAGAGATCCTGCTGGCGGTATTTGTTATTAGAGTGAACCGCTATATTATTGTCATAATCAGAACGGTAATGGAGATAGTCGTTGGAGTACTTCACAATAGAGCGAAGAGCTATACTGTCGAATCGTTTTCTGAAAGCCATCTGAGCGAATAGGTTACGGTCCCACTCCCGCCCCACGTCGGTGTAGAGGCCCGATAGGCGGCGGACAATACCGCCAGGCAGTCCGCGTTCTGAATTGTAGTAATAGGCATGAAAAGAGAGCCCACCGAGGAATGCGCTACCCTCGATGCGACACATCTTGAAATCCGAGTTACTACGTCGTCCTGTTGTATCCTCATATTGCGTATGGTATTCAAAAGGGTAATCGCCCTTAGTTGTTGTGAAGGCGCAGTCGAGAAGGGCATATCTCTTGTATGCGATAGTTGCATTAGCCTTATATGTATTGAACGAGGCGACAGATGCCGAGAGCTGACACGAAGAAGAGTCGGGCCGGTGCGACTGCAAGTAGATTGTAGAGGCAGAGGCATATTCGGAGGCCATCATAAGCGACTCGTTTTTATTAGCGTTATAGAGCGATACTGACTCGAGTGTTGAGAGTGAGTATTTCCCGAGATCGACGGTTCCATTCTGCACATTTGTGATGCGCACGCCATCGATATAGACGCCGACGTGTTGCGAGCCAAGAGAGCGCACATTGACAGTCTTCTGACCACCTAAACCTCCATAATCCTTAATCTGAACACCAGCCATATACTTGAGGGCATCGGCGATATTATTCGATGGCAGGGAACGCAGAGCATCGTGAGTGAGACGTTGTTGCGAGACGACATCGCGTGCCGACCTGACGACCACCTCACTGATGGCAATAGTATCTGACAGAGAGCTCTGGGCGAAGAGAGAAGAGAGGTTGATTAGAGATGCTATGAGCAACGAGAAGAGATGCCGACGGTCAAAAGCCAGCATAGCATAAGAGGAGGCATCCCCATAGTATTTACTATCTAAGAACATCGTTTACTAACCCGTAGACCCGCAGGTGAAATACGTTATGTAAGCATTACAGCAGGTCTTCTGACTCGTTCCGTAGCGCTTCAGACGTCTTCCCGACTATAAGTCAGTGACACCAATAATTCCACTCATCGACAGCAACCCGATGGAATATGAGATGCTATCCGAATGGTCTGAAGCGTTTACATCCTCTAAGGAGAATGAGAACACACAGCAGCGGGTACTGCTCAGGATTTACACCTGATTCCCTTTTAACACAAACGATGATTAGAGAACGAACAGTTCACAATCCAAAACGTTTCGGTGTCAAACGTGCCATCATGGAGAAAGCACGAACTGTAATCGCTTGCGAAATTACAAAATAAAGTGGTTAAGGAAAAATAAAGAGTTCACTAACTGAGCGACAGAGACCGATAAAATCAGCCTATTTTCGTCATTCTATACCCCATACGATGAAGCTGCATGGCTGCGCCGAGCTGGTATAGTTGGTGGAGCGTGCGCACATAGGCGTGATAAGCGGTGACAGAAGCGGGCTCGAAGCGTTCGCGTGTGAAAGCGTTATAAGCCATGACCGCCACATCCCCGGCGAGTTTTGAAAGTGATTGAGCCTCCGACTTCTTGAGCTTCAGAATGTGCTCGCATATAAACTCATCCATAAAGTCGTACCCACGTGCATCGCGCAGGTATGCGTAGAGATTCGGCTTAGCGCTAAAATGACGCCAGTCAGCATCCCACATCTTAGCTACAGCCATACCGATGAAGAGCATCCAACCCAAAGAGACCGATGGGTACTTATCGAATTCGCGCACGCCATCAGGCATATAAGAACTACACATGAGCGTCCATAGATTCTCCACATCGGGAGCGTCAGGACGAATCTCGTCAACCTCCTTCAGAGAGAGGAGGTAGTCGTACAACGTTGTTGAGAGGTTATTCTCGTATGTATTGAGGTATTCTGTATTATCCATTATTCAAGAGTAATCAGAGTTGTGCTTTATGTCGTCGTGCAATGAGATGCTTACCGAGTAGGAAGAGAGCGAAATAGGCCACCGACTGAATCAGCAGAACTCCCAGATATCCAGCGACATAAGAGATTTCAGCCCCCATGGCATTGAGTTGAATGAAAGCCCTCACAGCTGGAGTACTTGGGAAGAGCCATGCGAACCACTGCCAGAAGAGAGGCATAGCCTGTTCGGGCCATGATGCACCTGTCAGGAAGAGTAATATGACAGATGTAAAGGCAATGTATATGAAAGGCGTCTCGCGATGTTTGAAGAAGAGACTTACGAAGAGAGCGAAGGCAGTCATAGCGATAAGAGTGGGCACGAGGAACAAGAGTAGTGAGCCCACTGAAATCATCTGTGTGAAATTGAAGAGAGAGGGGACCACGACGAGCAAGTAACCAGCGAGGAGGAAGTAGAAGATATAGTAAGCGAGGCCCTTGCGCATATGCTGACGGATAGAGAGTTCCGAGAGACGGCGCTGACGACGTGTTCCGACCTCCGTACCGAGAGCCATCAGAAGAGTCTGCTGGATGATGAGAGGCAGAATCGCCTGCAGAAGGAAATTGCCATATCCCTCAATTGTATTGAACATCCTGACCTCATGCACCTTTATCGGATTAGCATTTCCAGCCATAAGGGGATGCTTCTGAGCAAGCATAACGTTATAAGCCGACAGATAGGCCGCCTTGTAGTAGAGGATGAAACCCATATCGCAGTAGAGCTGAACGGGAGCCTGCCTCATGCTTTGCAAAGAGACGGCAAAATCCTCAGGAAAATATATAATGGCATGCACCTTCTGAGTCTCCATCAGACGCTTAGCCTCCTCGAGATTATTTGTTTTGTAGAGTACATTCACTTCAGGAGTTGCATCGTACTGACGGATGAAGTTGCGCGACTCAGGCGTATTGGACATATCGACGGCGCATACAGGCATATCAGTGACAATTTCGTTTGTATAGATAAACGAATAGACGAGCGGATAGAGCAGAGGGACGAGCACCGCCAGAATCAACGTTGCCTCATCCTTGAAAATATGCTTTATATCGTCCAACAACAACATATACTAATCGGTATAAACGAAACTTCGTATTTGATATTTCAAACGTCCCCACACCAAAAGAGGCAAAGCAGAGAAGAGGATAAGAGCCGAGATATGAATCCAGCTAAAGGCGATAGAATAGCCATGAAGCACATTCATCTGATATGCCATGAAGTAGTGACGAAGCGGGAAGAGATAAGAGAGAGCCTGCAACAGTGGGTGCATCATATCGACGGGGTATGCAGCACCGCTCATAGAGAAACTCATGACGCCCCACAGCGAGCATATACTCATTGACATACGACGTGATGGGATGAGGGCAAAGATGAAGAAGGCAAATCCCATAGCTGCACCGACAAGGATAAGAGTCAGGAAGAGAATCAGGAGCCACGACCCCTCATGTGGAAGACGCAGTATGCCATAGAGATAGAGCTGAAATATAAATAGGAAGAGGCCCATCATAAAGGCGTTCTGCACAGCCCTGCCGACCTTAGGCAAGTAGTAGCACAACAAGAGAGTCACAAGAAGAATTATGACACCCGGCACTACCATTGTAGATATGTATATATTATAATTTGCCCATGGATTACCCGTCAGATGGCCTTGTATCAAGACAGGCTGAAGAATCGACATAATCTGATCTTCTGTCAGTCCCTTAGCTTGGAGGGTAGCCTGACCAACTGCGGCGTTGGCGATGACAGAAATCGTCTTAAGGTCCTTCATGGCCAGAACACCGCCAGTGAAAATTGCCGAATTATAGTAGAATGATATATCAGGTTGTCGGCCCGATAGCAAATCTTCAGTAAAGCGATTGGGGAAGAGAATATAGCCATATATCTCGCCCTTCTGCATGGCTATGCGTGCTTCAGAGAGGCTTGAGAAGTTAGCTACAATCTTAGTTGACTGAAAATTAGACAACCTCTGTTGGAGAGCGCTTGTCGTTGATGTCTGATCTTGGTCGACCACTGCTATAGGCAGTTGCTGAGGCATTCCCGAATCGAGCAGAGAGGTGAAGAATATGATAGTGAACAGACCAGCCACGACAGGGAATCCAATCGAAACCTGTCGGTAGGACAATCGACACATCTCACAAAACGATTTCAGCTTAGCCTTTATCATAGGGAATCAACCATTAGACCGCAGAGATAATGAGAGTGATGGTCACTCTTGAGGCTTATAAATCAGTGTCATTCCGGCACGCAAACCCTCGACCTCTTCTAAAGGACGAGCTCTGACCTCGAAAGTCTTCAGGTCGTATGCTCCATTCTCCTTTGTCGCTTTCCAGACAGCGAAAGAGCCCTGATCCTTCATAGCACGCACATTCATATCAAATTCCTTATTGAGAGCAGGACAGAAGACCTTTATGGTATCGCCACTCTGAAGAGCGTTCAACCTATCCTCACGGATATTGAAGACCCCCCACGAGTCGTTCGTCATAGCAATAGTCATGACAGGCGACCCTGAGCCGACGAGTTCGCCGACCTTAGGATATATGGTAGCCACCACCCCATCGAACTGCGCCACCTGCACCATCTCACGGATATAAGAGTTAACCTCATCCAAAGCACCCTGAGCCTGGCTTCGCTTGGCAAGAGCAGCTTTCTTATCCTCGTAACGAGCACCATTGACAGCCATTTCGTATTGCGATTTAGCAGCTTCGCTCTGAGCCTTATAGACCTTGAGCTGAGCCTCAGCCTCATCTCGTTTCTGAGCCGTCACGACACCCCCCTCATAGAGACGATTGACGCGGTCGAAAGACTTCTGAGCAATCTCGACAGCTGCAACGGCCTGCTGCCATAGCTCGAAGGCACCACGTATCTGCTCCTCCTGAGCACCGTTGTTAGCCTTCTCAACGAGAGCAGATGCGGCAGCCTCCAGACTCTTGGCTTGAGTGCGTTTTGCCTCCACATCGGGAGCATCGAGCAGAGCAAGAGTGTCCCCCTTATGGACGAAATCGCCTTCATGGACATATAACTTTTGAATACGACCAGGCACCTTGAAGGAGACGCGATATTCAGCGACCTCTACTTCGCCTTGGATTGCAGGATCCTTCTCACCGAGAATCAACCATCCGATGAGAGCAACAACGACTACTACAGTTGCAAATGCAACGATGCCAAAGATGATATCTTTATGCTGATTTTTAGTTTCCATATGCGTGACTTAATGCCAATTGGGCAGTGATTACTTCTATTTGAGCTTCTATGACTTGTGTTTTGGCTTGCAACCATGCTGTCTGTGCCATCATGACATCAGAAGAGGTCATGACACCCTCTTCAAAACCCATATTAGCACATCGCAGGTTCTCTTCGGCCTTATCAAAATTCTTATTGGTGAGGGCGAGTTTTCGCTGAGCCTCGTCATATTTGAACTGACATTGGGCAATCTGCATATCAATCATCTGCTCGGCCTCCGTCAGTTGCAACTGAGCGATGGCAGCCTGACCCTTGGCAGAGCGCACCTTATAGCCAGTCTCGTTCCAATCCCAGATGGGTATATTGACCATCAGACCCACATTCCACGTCCCTTTGAATTTCTTTTCAAAACCATTAAACAGACTTGGATTAGAAACCATATATCCACCGACCAGAGCTACCTGTGGGAGATGTTCAGCCCTCTCCGTCTTGACCTTTGCATTATATAGTTCAACAGCCTGACCAAGCATTTTCAGCTCTGCCCTGTTATTGGTAAACGACCCCATAGCATCGCCCACAACAACAGTTGTCGTATCAACAGATATATCGGAGTTGACAGGCAGACCGCACAGCTTACAGAGCAACATTTTGGAGAGAGCGAGACCGTTTTCCGCTTGCAACTGTTGCATCTGAGCCTCGTTGAGACGAACACTCACCTTGAGTTCATCGGCACGTGTTGCCACTCCCTCCTGCACCATCTTAGAGACGTCTGCGCTAAGCTGAGCTACCAGAGACGCGAACTCATCGGCGAGACGTTTTTTGTGTTCGATACCCACCACGAGGTAGTATGTATTCTCCACATTGAATTTAACATCCTCCTCCGCTTGTTCTACCTGCGTTTGAGCAATCTCCTCGGCAATCTGAGCCATCTTATTGCCTGCTGCAATCTTACCACCCATAAAGAGCGGCTGTTTGAGAGTCACAGCAGCTCCGAACATATTACGCGTATCCGTATCGAAGGCCTCAGCGATGGTTGCACCCGTTTGGTTAAGACTCTTCGCGAGGTTAGCGATAGGCTCCTGTAACTGTTGGATATGCTGAGGAGTCAGGTTGATACCCATGGAAGCAGCGGTCTGCATAATCTGCATCATAGTCTGCTGGTTCTGCATTGTTGCGCCCAGGTTATTCGCAAGAGTGGTGCCAATGTTAGAGAGAGCATTCTGCTGATCCTCACTTAGGATAGAGAGTTGCTTTCCCGTCCTCATGTAAGTACCAGTGGCACTGATGTTCGGCAGATACTTAGTTCTGGCAGCCTTGCGAGTATTAGTAGCCATATCAGCCTTGATTTTGGCAATCTTGAGTTGCGTATTCTCCCGTACAGCCATTGCTACACAGGAATCGAGACTCAACATCTGCGCATGCGCGGTAGAGACTGACACGAGTACATATAGTAGTATTATACACCTCTTCATAAATGACAAATGATGTTTTAAGAATCAAATCACCTTCAGCAATACTAAGTGCGAATCTACATATATAACCGCAAGCTAACAAACAAAAAATTGTTAATTTCTTTTTGTCGTTTATTAAATATATAATATACAAACTCAAATTCAAAGATAAAACCTAAAGATAAACAAAGGCAAAGTGCTTAATAATTAGGCAATTGTACCGATAGAGATATTGAATCAGGGGTATAGAGAGTAAAAAAGATATATATAAGGAGAGCCGAATGACAAACGGGTATTAATACCCACAACCGAAAGAAAAAGGGGTATTAACTTTGCGGCACGAAGTAGCGAAGTTACACCCCAAGGCATAGCAGATGCTTATAGTAGTATAGTTCCAATATTTGAGACGTGACTTTGCCCCATAAAAACAGTATAAAAAGAAAGATGAAAGGCGAGAAGATTAGTGGCTATCGTAAGATTAATCTTGCGATGAGCATCGTTGGAAACATTCAGATTTTCAAACTCAAAATGGCGAGTCGCAATGCCCTAAAATCACAGGCTAAGACACTGCGACAGATTCTCAGCTACGCAAAAGACTCAGAGTATGGCAAGGAGCATAACTTTGCACAGATACTCGAGGCAAAGACGCCTCATGAACTATTTGACGCCTACCGCAAGGCAGTCAAAGTGAACGATTACGAGGATATTCGTCCGTACATCAACAAGCATCTTCAGGGAGGTGAGAACATACTCTTTCCTGGCAAGCCTAAAATGTACGCAACGACATCCGGCACGACCAAAGAGCCTAAATGGATACCTATAACCAACGAGTATTTCACCAATGTATATGGCAAAATCAACAAGCTATGGTTGTGGACGCTCATACAGCAAAGCAAATATGCCTTTGCAGGAGGTGTCGTGTCGATTGTAGGTAAAGCCATCGAGGGCGAAGCACCAGATGGAACCATAGTAGGTTCGGTGTCAGGAGTATCATACACGCAGTGTCCAGCCTTCGTCAAAAAGGCATACACCGCTCCTAACGAAGTCTTTGAAATCACCGACTACAAAGCACGCAACTACTGCATATTCCTTTTGGGACTGATTCGCAACACATCGCTTATAGTCACAGCGAACCCATCGACAGTGGCAGGCATGCAGGATAACATCATAGCCAATTACGATAGCTACATACACGACATAGAGACGGGAACCCTCAATGCAGAGCTTCAGATGCCCGATCACTGTCGCAAGGCCATCGAGGCAATGCTCACGCCGAATCCGAAACGTGCGCAAGAGCTCAAGGATATCAAGGCCAAGTATGGCACACCACTGCCAAAGCACTACTGGCCTGACATGCAGGTGCTCAACACATGGCGCTCTGGAAATACCAAGATATATTTAGACAAGATAACAGGGACATTCCCTGACGAATGTAAGACACCAGAGTTCGGTTATTTCGCATCGGAGTGTCGCGTAGGACTTGTTATGAATGGCAAGAACGATACCACGTTATTCCCACATATGCACTTCTTCGAGTTTACACGCGAAGAGGATATGGAGAAAGAGGAACCTGAATTCCTCACAATCGACCAACTTGAGATAGGCAAACGTTACTGCTTGTATGTGACCACATGGGCGGGACTCTACAGGTACAACATGAACGACCTGGTCGAGGTCACCGGGTTCTACGGAACGATACCAATGATACAATTCATACAGAAAGTCAATGGCATCATCACGCTCACAGGAGAGAAACTTCATGAACGACAGTTCATTGCTGCAGTCCATGAGGTTGAGAAGCGACTCAACATGCCATGTCGTTTCTTCATAGGTTTTGCCGACGAGCAGTATTCTGGCTATCGCTTCTACTACGAGTTTGAGAACGAGGCATCACAAGAGGATGCAGAACGATTCAACAAAGCTGTTGATGAGGAGCTGAAAAATATAAATATTGAGTATGCTGCGAAACGCAACTCATTCCGTCTGCAAGACCCCGTTCCTTACCGTCTTGTGGGCGACTCGTTTGAGAAGTTCAAGGCAAGATGCATAGCAGAGGGGGCTCGTGACGGACAGTTCAAGCTTATGCTTCTGCTGAATGACGAGAAACGACATGCCAAATTCAAAGAGCTTGTCAAGGACTAACCGCACTTTTTCACAACCACTCAAAGAGAACCAGCATAACACTCACCTGATAATATGAATCCATTGCAGTACAAGGCTGTTCTGTTCGATTTTGACGGAACGTTATATGACAAGAGCAAGATGGGTGTTATGCTGGTTCTCCATAATCCCTCGCGTGCGCTATGGCTCAAGGCCAATCAACACACACGTTCCGTCATGAAAGGAAAGGAATGCAACGACAGAACGCATTTTTACGAAGTATACTTTGAGGCTTTACAACACAGTATTGGCAAAAAGAGTATTACACTTGAGCAGGCCCGTCGATGGTACTTCTCGTCGTTTCTACCGTTGATGATACGCGTTCTGCGACTTCACTACAAGGCCTATCCAGGCATAACCGAGATGGTCGAATCCATCCATAAGGCAGGCGGTCGCGCATGTATCTTCTCTGATTATCCATGTATAGATGAACGATTGGGAGCATTGGGCATAGAGTGCGATTTCGACCTCAAGATATCGGCCGAGGATGCCGGAGCACTGAAACCAGCCACAAGGCCCTTTCTCGAAATAGCAAAGCAACTCAATCTGGCTCCTTCAGAGATACTTATGATTGGAGATCGTCTCGACACAGATGGAGAGGGAGCTCTCAATGTTGGCATGGCATTTATCCGAATAGTCAAGAAGCATAAGAAAGACCGAGCGACTCCATATGACATGACATGGAGAGAGCTAATGAATGCATTTAGAGAACGATAACGCTCTCTGAGAACTACGAGAACTCTGAGAACTACGAGACTCCCAGAGCTCTGAAAAAATCCGAAAACTCCTACAAGATTGGAGGGATGCTTCGGGCGAATCCTCGTCCTTCGGGATAGACAACATCAACGAGGCTTAACCCCTGGGGTGCTGCTGAGCTGCTTGCGGCCTGGCGGTCTTTCTCTGCTATGATAGCCTTGAATCCGTCCATATCCAATTTTCCACGACCCACGTCGAAAAGAGTTCCTACAATAGCCCTGACCATATTTCGCAGAAAGCGGTTTGCGCTTATCCGGAAGTAATACTCACCATTACTATCTACGAGCCACTCAGCCTGTTGCAGGTAACAAATATTGGTTTTAGCATTAGAATGAAGACGAGCGAAGCTCGTAAAGTCCTCCTCAGAAAGCAATAGCGATGCGGCCTCGTTCATCTTATCGAAATCGAGTTGGAATGGGGGGTGATACGACTTGAAGCGAGTAAATGGATTCTTACGGCTTGCGACGTAGTAGTGGTAAGTTCTCATCGTTGCTGAGAAACGAGCGTGAAGAGAATCATCGACTTGCTGAACACTCATCACGCAGATATCAGAAGGCAATATGCTATTGAGTTTAAACGTGAGCCACTCCAACGACTCATCCACAGGGTTCTCCACATCGAAATGAGCAACATAATACTCAGAGTGCACACCCGTATCTGTTCTGCCACATCCTACCACATTGATATCGGTGTTTCGAAGAGCTTTGGCGAGGGCACCATTTAGTTCCTCCTGGACACTGATGGCGTTCGGCTGCAGTTGCCAGCCATGGAAACGCGTCCCGTCGTATGCGAGTTCAATGAAGTAACGCATCAGACTAATAAAACCAATGACGAGAAGAGTTAGTTTTCACAATTGCCAATCAAGGCTTTAAGGCGCTCGATCTGAATCTGCTTATTGACCTCTCGTAGCCCAAGAGCCGTCTTGGTGTAGTATTGATGAGCAGAGATAAACTTAATCTGTGCTTGATTCCACTGATCCATTGTGCCGATGGCATTACGCTCCTTGAGTTCGTTATAGAGCATATTAGAGACTGGGATAAAGTCGCCACGTCCAAGGTAATCCAAATCGCTATCTTGAATGACTGCTTCGAGAATATCTGTTGGGGTATGAGGCAATTGTGTAGCCATTATGATACGGCATACCTCATCGATCTTTGTTTGAGAGTAATTGAACAGAGGCAGGATTTCGCGAACGTAATTACAACTCTCCTCCTCATGACCTTTATATTTTTTAATATGACCGCTATCGTGGAAGAGGCCTGCGACCTTAAGTAGCAGGATATCCTTCTCTGGCAATCCCTCTGCCCAGCCTATGAGTTCGACCTCAGTTGTAACGTCTATAGTATGCTTGACGTTATGGTAATAAAGATTCTTAGGCAATTGTTCTTCGAGCATATCCAAGACATACTCCTGAATATCCATAAATTGGATTCTTTGGTATGTGAGTTCGAACTCCTCATTTGGTTTACCATCTTCATCGAGGAGATCTTCGTTGATGCCTTCGAGGTTATAGACATCCATTGCTCCGCTATACTTGACTGGAATCTTTCCGCATCGTCTCACATCGAAGAACTCTTTAGTAAGCTCGTATGTCATAGGCGACATTGATGCATGTCCCTTGAAGGCCCCGAAACCGAGTCGCGTCACTGTCAGCACGTTATTTCCCGACAGCGTATATGGAGTACGCTTAGAGCTTAAGAAACGTCCAATGACAGGTCCGGTATGCAGACCTATGCCGACATCCCAGATGCAGAGAGGATCGCTCTTCTTCATTTTTTCTATGACAGCGAGGATTTCGTTTGCTGCCATAGTGGTATCGATTGGATTGGTCTTTGTATCGTTTTCGATGCCTCCAGCAAGAAGAATATTATCCCCGACTGTAGGAATCTTTACAAGACGATACTTCGTTGCTATATCCTGAATTGTGATAAAAATCTCATCCAATTTATCCATCTGCTCGCTGGCATCAGAACGTTGAGCCAGCTCTGAGAAGCCATAGATGACGATGTAAAGCAGCGTAGCCATCTTGTAGCGCTTAACATCCTTTTGAGACTTACGCACCTCATCCTCCAAACCGAACTCACGCAAGAGAGTCTGGTATTGTTCCTGAGTCGAGTTAAGGTTGTTATAGCTACTCAACAACTGCTGAATGCTCTCGCCAAGGGTATCGCTACGCTTACCGAGAACCTGCAACTGCTCAATAAAATTCTTACCCTGATCTGTCATCTTTATATCGTTAATAGTGTATACTACGCAATATCTATCAATTTGTTACGTTACCGAAAAGCATCTGTTCCAACTCTCTTGACACCTCGCCAGACTTACCCTTTAAGAATATATCTGTTGTACCATTTCGGGTTAACTCGGTCGGTGTTGGTCCAATCTCAACGATGGTTGCTCCATTCTGTTTAGCCACTATGGGCACCATCGAGGCTGGCATGACGGTTCCTGATGTTCCTATGACAATGCACAGGTCGCATTTTCTCGCTGCTACAAAACTTGCCTCATAGGCTTTTTGAGGGATTCCCTCGCCGAAAAAGACGAAGTCGGGCTTCAGCACCTTATTCACGCATTTAGGGCATTTCGGTGGGAGGTTCTTCATATTCAACTGATGCGGGGCGACCCTATATCCGCAAGTAGTGCATGTGATATAAGCAGCTGAGCCGTGAAATTCGTATACCTCTTTTGAACCAGCCTCCTGGTGAAGATTGTCGATATTCTGAGTCACTATAGCCTTCAGACTACCCTCCTTCTCGAGTCTTGCAAGAAAAAAGTGAGTTGGATTTGGCTTTATATCCTCCCTGAACATATAGTCGTAGAAGACATCGCGAATAAATTCCCACGTCTTAAGAGGCTCTTCGTGCAATGTGCTTATATCCAGAATATCAGGACTATAATTATCCCATAGGGCGTTTTCGGAACCTCTGAAAGGGGGTATACCGCTCTCGACAGAGGCACCTGCCCCTGTGAAGGCTATGATATAATCCGACCTCTTTATTAAATCGGCGACTTGCTTTAAATCTTCGTCCAACATAGTTCTCTACTAATCGACGCTAATACGAGTAACGGCTGCAAAATTATTAAAAAAATTTAATTTTTTGAGCCTCTATCCGATTTTCAATGTCATCTGGCAGCAATGAGAAGAAATCTAATCCTGTTATCTCCTCAACCTCATCGACTGTGCAGGAGTAATTCATAAGAGAGCCCTCGCACTTTTCGTTAGGAAATATAAATCCTATTGCCTTGTAATCTTTTCTCCCATTTCGTTTCAGCAGGACCTTAAACAGACGCTGAGGCACCACCACACTATTCTGACCAATGGTCATATACCCATCATCCACAATCGGTCCGCATACTATCCACACGCTCCCCGACTCATTTGCCCATGTTCGCGCCATCTGTTCAAGCTGATTCCACTTACCGCTATTAAGGGATTGATTCTGTGGCAATATATTCGACAGATAGTAGCACTCCTGACGAGCCCGTGACGACCATTTCATATCACCTGCGGGGGCCATGTGGCCTCTATCGTAGCCGCTCTTGTTATAGTCGCTGTTATCAGCTGTCTCTACGCCCGACTCGACCAGGTCGGGGTCGGGAACGAATCCTTTTAGTTGATTTGAGCCATCGGTCTCCCATGCAGTCAGTTCGTATGCCACCCAGTTGGGGATTTTCCACTGTTCATTATAAGAGACGATGAAGCCCCGTCTGTTGAGTAATATCTCAGGCCTCTGATCGCCATCATCAATCCATACTGGCAACTCCATCAAATCGGGCATTTGCTGACCGAAGAGATGAATAGCAAATGTGGAGAACAGAATAAATGCAGATATAGCCTTTAACACCATCACTTACAGAATCACAAGTTTCTTCAATTCGTTTTCCAGATTGGGGGTCAGGATACCTTTTCCGACAGCCTCTTTTAGTTGCGCTTTCGTCCAGAAACGCAACTCCTCGACCTCACCTATGTTTGTTGTTACGAAAGGACCTTCGCTTTCGGTTACAAAAGATAGGACATACTCAGCTTCGGCGTCACACCTCCAGACATACCGATGGTTTAGACGAGCCTGGAAATTCTGAAGACCAATCTCCTCGTAGACCTCTCTTCTCAAAGCCTCTTCAACCTTCTCGTTGACTGCTATATGTCCTCCGACAGCTGTATCCCACTTATTTGGCTGAATTTTCTTTGTTGAGGGACGGAGCTGAAGGAGCAACTCGCCTTTAGCATTAAAGACGTGGAGATGGACGACAGGGTGGAGCCAATGAGAGCCGTTATGCACTAAAGGGCGAGGAGCCTGTCCGATTACCCTACCCTCCTCATCGACTAAAGGCACCCATTCGGCTTTAGAATATTTGTGTCGCAGAAATTTAGAGACAACTACTTCGGTTGCGAACATAAAGACAAGCACATACCACAACCAATAGTCAGAGATGTATTGAGCGTAATCAGATCCAGTGTTGATAAATGCAGAGAGGTAGACACCCAACGACAGCAGAGCCCAGAATGTCATACGTCTTAATGAACGGTTCATCAGCCATGATGCGTATGGATTCGCGAGGAAGCCCTTCACAAAGTTACCCAGGCTTGCTGTGAGCAGGTTGAAGCGTGTGAAAGCCGAGACACCTACAATGATAGCGACAACGGCAGAGCCTACGATACCCATCATCAAGGTGCCGTCGTTCGAATCGGCAACTACGAGGTCGACGGCGAGAAAGATGAGCACGAATAAGATATCCCACACATTAGACCAGTCGAAACGTCGTTTGTGCCAGATATCAGATGATATACGTACCACACTAAGGAGCATGGCAATAAGAGCCGCTCCGATGGCTCCCACTCTGGCATCAAAGATCCATGTCAGGAGAGCTGCAGAGAGGAAATATACGATTATAGAGAGCATAACATGAAGTATTATAGAGGATAGGAGGAGAGAAAATCCCTCTCAACAGAGCAACTATTTGATTAGTTTCTCAATGGCTTTAGCCTTCTCTTTCTGGTCGAGACGGTTATAAATATTCACGAGACGAAGCAAGTCATTTTCTTCTGCGACGCCCATTGAACGGAGCTTCTCGAACTTATCGCGACTATCCACATAGACTTGCGATATGCGTTTCAAATCGCGCTTAAGATAAGCATATGTTGTAGCGTTCTTATTCTTGTTATAATCCATCATAGCCTGACGATATCGTTGTTCTGCATCATCATATAGCATGATGGCGAGTTGTCGTATTGCTGCATCTTGATTGGGATTATCCTTGAGGGCATCCTGGCATATTTTAGTCAACTCTTTACTCTTTTTGGTATCCTTTACCTTTTTGAGATAGCATTTAAAGCATTCGGAGCGAACAGTGGCTTTTGATATTTCGGGATATAGGTCGACCAATTTATCGTCGCATACATTATTGTAGTATGTAGCCAATCTGACTACCAGACTATCCTTACCCCAAGTTTGTTCGAACTGTGGCTTATTCTCTTCGAGAAGAGATATAACCTCATACTCGCGCTTTTGGTCGGTCAGACTCACGGCGAGTGCATCGATGAGAAGCGAATCTCCGCTCCATGATATGAATGCGGCCAATCGGCACGCCTCGGCGTGTTGACCAGTTTTGCTATTTGCTATTGACTTACAGCGATAGAGAGATGTATCGACTTTTGCTGAATATGGAATCTGATTATATAGAGCGAGAGCTTCAGCATAGGAGCCTTCATTAAAGAGTTGGTCCGCCTTGAGACGAGAATCTTTTGCAACATTTTTAGTTGCTCCGCATCCAGCTATAATGAGTGCAGAGAGCAGTAGAGGAAGAAATCTTATTTTCATTTTATTAGTCTTCAGAGTAGTAACCGTATGACTTACCATACATTCCGTAACGTTTCTTTGAATATCGGCCATAGTGGTAACTACCGTAGCCGTATCCATAGCCATAGCCGTAACGAGAGTTTTTACTGTTGATATCGTTCAAGACGACGGCTACGTTCTTAATATTTTGTTCATCGAAAGACTCAAGGGTATTTTTAAGGATATCCTTATATGTATAGTCCTGACGAGCTATGAAGAGCATTGTATCGCACCATGGAAGAATCTGGAAGGCATCAGAGACCATACCCACTGGAGGTGTATCGATGACCAGTACGTCGTATTTAGCCCTCATATCCTCAATCATATCGATGCTCTTAGCGTTTGATATGAGTTCCGAAGGGTTAGGAGGGATTGTTCCTGCTGGGTAGGCATCGAGATTAGGGGCAACCTCGACGCGCATATCCTCGAGGGTACACTGGCCTACGATATAGTCGGTGATACCTATATGCTTCTCCATATTAAGAGCCTTTGACATACCTGGGCGGCGAAGGTCGAAACCGAGCAGAGCGACACGCTTACCGCTGATGGCATAGACCGAAGCGACGTTGAGAGCTGTGAATGTTTTTCCATCGCCAGGCATAGATGAGGTGACGCCGATGACGACTTTCTCTTTTCCTGCCGTCAGGAAGTCGAGGCGAGTCCTCATGCGGCGGTAGGTCTCGGCAACGATAGAAGAGGGCTTATCACATACCACCTTGACTGTATTGTAGTTGCTTGAAGGGATCTCGGCCACTATGGGTCGAGAGGTCATCTTCTTAAGGTCCTCGACGGTTCTGAGTTTGTTATCGACCAGTTGTCGGACAACGAGCACGAGCGTTGGCAATATGAGAGCCATAAAGAGAGCAATTGAATTGTTCTTGCTTCTGTTAGGCGAGACGATGCCCATTGTCTCGGCAGAGTCGAGCACCTTATGGTCGGCTGTGTTGCTTGCCTTCTGAATCTGAGCCTCGCTACGCTTACGTAGGAGGAAGTTATATACCTCGTTATTGAGTGCGAAACGACGGTCGATACCGATGAATTTGCGTTCCGTCTCAGGAAGGCTACGCACCTCCGACTTGATGGAGTCGACCTTCATCTGCATCCCATTGATATTATCCAAGACCATCTGTTTATGGTTAGCGACGCTCATCAAGAGGGTGTTTCGGGCTATTCGCAGTTTGGCGAGGACCTCGCGGTTGAGAGGGTTCTGACCTGTTCCGTATGTGCTTTGATAAGCCTCCTTCTCTGCGTTAAGTTCCATTATATTGCGTAGCTGCGATGTTATGATAGGGCTTCCCGTCTCGTACATAGCAGGGGCTATCACATCATTGAGGACTGAGTCGTTCGACATATACTTCTCGAGATACTCGTAGTAGCTGAGGAGTATTCGCTGTTTCTGAATATCAGCTTCGACACTCTGCACATCCTTGAAGAGCTGATTGCTTTTACTCTCGACACTCTGTTGCAAATCGTGCTTGATACGGAATGAGGATAGCTGAGTTCCTATATCCATAAGGGTATCGCTCAGGAGGACGAGTTGCGATTCGATGAAAGCGATAGTGTTTTCTGCGATGAGGTTCTTCTGCCGCAGGTTATCAGCTATAAATGTTGCAGCGATTGTATTGAGGAAGTTGCAGTTTTTCTTACTGCTTGTTCCCACAGCTCTCATACTCACTACCGACGACTCATCATCGGTGCTCACCGAGAAGCCGAAGTCGGCCGAATAGGGATAGTTAAAACGGAATGAGTATTCACCAAGTGATATGTTCTCCGGGTTCTGGATGATGGTAAAGGCGCACCAATCGGTCACGATAGGTTCTCCGAATCGATACCTACCCTTGTGAGAGATTCTATCGACGCGACCAGAGTCGACGCGATTGCTATAGTCGAAGAGAGCGACATTCTCGGCATCGACGAGCAGGCGGAACGAGAGCGAGTCGACATATTCCATATCAATCATCACATCCATTGGCTGCACGTGAGTTGGATCCATGATGACGCGGAAAATCTTATTTGGGTATAACTCTCTGTCGATGACACGTCCGTGATTATAATAGGTTATATCGAGGCCCATCTTATCGATGACGCGTTGGCGCATGGTGCGTGACTGGAGGATGGCGACCTGATTGGCCATGCTTCGGGAGGCTCCATCGATAGCGAAGCCCTCCATCATAGAGTTTTGGGAGACAAGAGTATTGGAGTATGTCCTATCGTCATTGATTAGCAATGTCATCTCAGCACTATAGACTGGAGTCTTATAGCGGTGGTAGACGAAGACGAGAACCATTGCGATGAGGAGACATACAACGTATATCCACCAGAAACGAATGATGTCGCTGAATAGTTTTCTAAAGTCGAGTTTCAGGAGAGAACCCTCTTCCTCTTCGTATATTTCTTCTTGCTCGTTAGCCATCAGTCAGGTTATTATTTCACAAAATTGAGCACCAGCAGAACCAAAGTCAGGAACGACGTCAGCAAACCGAATGAGAGAGTCTCGCCGAAGCCAAGCACTTTAATCTTGAGGGGTTTGACATATATGACATCATTAGGATAGACATAGTAGAGATCCGAGTTGATGACATCCCTGCCAGTCATATCGACGGTATAGATAACCTGTCGTCCGTTTGCATCTTTGCGCATTATATTAACCTCGCCGCGTTTTGCGTATGTTCCAAAACCACCAGCCATAGCCACAGCATCGTAGAGAGTCACCTGTGGTCGTGCCATAGTCAATAACCCAGGACGGTTGAATTCGCCTAAGGCTACGAAAGTATTAGAGACGAGTTTCACGTTGAGAGTGTAATCGCTGAGATAATGAGATACTGCTTCGCTGATTCGCTCTTTAGCGACGGAGAGGCTGCACCCCTTGAGGTTGACTTGTCCGATGACGGGGAAGTCGACCTGCACGCTATCGTTGAGTTCGTAATAGAGCAACGACATATTAGTGCCACTCATATTAGCCCCCGACTGATTGTTGAGATTGAAGAAACGCGACAATTCGGGGTCAGGCGACTGAACGCTGATATATAATTGGTCGTTTGGCTGTAGTATATAACGGTCAGTTATGACGTCGATAGTCTTGCTGATGGTATCGCCCAGCATCTCCTTATCCTGAAATAGAATAACCTTACGCTGTGGTATACAAGAAGTTACAACTATCACAGCGAGCATTGACAAGTAAAAAAATATATATCGTTTCAGAGATTTCATAATTTCACCATATTGATAAATTCGAGCGAAGATAATATTTCTATGCCATAACACCAAATTATACGACATGAGAGGCATAAAGTTTACAAACTATATTTATTTTGGGTATCTCCATGATAGTTCTTGTGAAATTGGCCAAAAATCTCGTCGTTATTCTTTGCATGCCATCAGATGCATTGCCATTTACATTAAGTGTTATTGAAACTATATTTGCCATATTCTCGTATCTTTAGTAAAGTCAATGTTACTATTATGATTGCAGTATTGTCTTCAATATTCTTTTTTGTGCTAAAAGTAGCATTCTTCGTTTTTTTAGCATTGTTCGGCATTGGCATTATCCTCAATCCTTTTATGGATTCTAAAGGAGATTGGATATGGAAGAGGAAATAGCCCATTTCACCCCCTCTTAAATATATCTTCGCTCACCTCTTCAAAAACTCCCTCTGCAGTTCCTT
>JABUTU010000064.1 GCA_021443545.1 Marinilabiliaceae bacterium
ATGTGGGTGAAGATGGATTCGAACCACCGAAGACGAAGTCAGCAGATTTACAGTCTGCCCCATTTGGCCACTCTGGTATTCACCCAGCCTTTGTTGCAATTACGACCTCACGTTTGCGGGTGCAAAGTTGAGTAATATTTTTTATTCATGCAAACAAAATGAGAAAAAAGAGCGTTTTGAACGAGTGAGACTACATTTTTCGCTCTGCTTCATACTCTCGCAGTTTCTGTTGGAGAGATTCATTCGTTCCTTGCAACAACTCGACCTGCTTGGTCAAAACAATATTCTTACTCGCTATTTCACTCGTATCTCTTCTTAGCACCTTGTTACTTTTATTGTTTCTCCAGATTGTAAATATCAATACCACAATCATTAGGAATGTGATGCAGAGCATTGCGTTTCCAACAATACGACGTTGCATGCCTCTCGCACGCTCTTGCAGTCCTACCTGCATCGAGACATCACAATCCTGAATACACTCAATAACATCCTCTTTCAAACGATTCATCTCGACACGCGCCTCCGTATCGTCAGAACTTGCATATAAACTGTCGACACGGCTAAACCAGGCCCCATAATATTCCTGAAAATCGGATCTGACACACTCGATGTTACTCACCATGTTACTTTCTGTCTGAGCATAAAGAACAAAGCTATACATCGACATAAAGAAAATGAGGAGTAACAACGCTACTCCCCTATGAATACCTAAAAACATAGCGTTTACATTTATAATCATAATCTTAACATGCCACATAAATACGAACTCTGCGACACACTTTTGGGTACGAAGTGGGGAGGAAAAAGTTACAGAATAGGGCGGCACTATTCACACTATATAGTGAAAGCATTCCACTAACACATAGGCTTGATATTTTCAGATATAATCAGAATTGCCTCCGTTGCATTCTGAATCTGTTCGATGGTATATATTGGGTTATACTCAGTCAAGACAATTCCCTCTGGTGTCACCTCCATAACGCCCATCTCGGTCACAATCATGTTGACAACCCCTCTTCCTGTCAACGGATAAGTACAACGCTTCAATATCTTAGGTGCGCCCTTCAGAGTGTGCTCCATAGCCACAATAACCTTTTTTGCACCCACCACAAGGTCCATAGCACCACCCATTCCATGAATAGCTTTACCTGGAACGAGCCAATTTGCGATGTCACCCCTCTCATCAACCTGCATCGAACCGAGAATGGTCTTATCGACATGTCCGCCGCGTATAATGGCAAACGAGAGTGAACTATCGAAGAACACACCATCGCTCTCTATACCGGCAGGATTACCGCTGGGATCAACGACATACCGCTCCTCATCTGGAAAGGCTCCTTCTCCTTTAGCACATAGGCCAATCAGGCCATTCTCCGAATGAAGTGTTATCCTGACATCTGGTTCAATGTAGTGAGGAATAAGAGTTGGCAAACCAATACCCAGATTCACGACATCACCATCCTTCAGCTCTTTAGCTACGCGCCGTGCCACAAAATGCTTTATCTGTTCTTTATCCATAAATGCTATTTTTTGGAGGCAAGTACCAGGTAATCGACAAAGATATGAGGAGTCTCGACATTCTCTGGTCCTATCTCGCCCACTGGGACAATCTTCTCAACCTCAGCGATGACAAGATTGCACGCCGTTGCCATGATTGGATTAAAATTTCTCATAGTCCCTTTGTACCTTATATTACCGGCCTCATCAGCCACGAATCCTCTGATTATGGCAACATCGCCACGCAGAGGTTTCTCAAGAAGAAACTCCTTACCATCAACAACAATAATCTGCTTACCCTCGAGTGTGGTTGGCTCAGAACTATCTGCCACGATAGTACCGACACCCGTAGGGGTCAGAACACCTCCAAGTCCGGCGCCACCAGCCCTGACCTGTTCGACAAGCGTTCCCTGAGGCTGGAGTTTCAACTCCATCTTACCGGCATTAATCATCTCGCCACATTGCTTATTCAAACCCACATGGGATGCAATAAGACGCTTGACCTGCCCACGCGCTATAAGGCGTCCCGAACCCTCATTGGGATAGCCCGCATCGTTACAAATGACCGTCAAGTCCTTCGCTTTTATCTCATTGACAACAGACATAGCGGTTCCACACGTCATGAAACCACCAACCATAATTGTCATTCCGTCTTTAATCAGGTCTCCTGCTTCCGTTGCAGAGACCAATTTACTTATACTCATCAGTGCAAAGATAGGTAATATATGGCAACAAGCAATAATAATTGCTACATTTGCAGAAAGATAATAGGTATATGGCTATTAGAACACCTCGGAAAAACAAGGAGAATTCTACTCAATCCTCATTCGGCAACAACAGATGCCGCAACTCTTCCCAACCCCCACGGGAGAAGAGTGTCACTAAGTCGGGCACATCTACAAAACGAAATGTCGACCCCTACAAAGCTAAAGAGAAGACTACTTTCGCGGTCAAGAGCCGTTGCACTCTCGAAGAGCTACTGAAACACCATATGCAGGGAAAAAGTTCGACAGCCCTCAAACAACTTGTCGCCAAAGGAGTCTTCACCCTCAATGGCAAAGCTCTGAAACGTCTTGACGTCGTACTTGAGCCAGGGATGTGCGTCACTATGATGTCGAAACCCGAACCTCAATTCAAAATGCCACAGGGGCTCAAGATTGTCTATGAAGATGGTTCACTGCTTGTCGTAAACAAGGACTCTGGACTACTTACCATAGCAACCGACAAAGAGACAAACCGCACCGCATACACATACCTTTCTGCATATCTCAAATTCTACAATCCCGACGACAAAGTCTTCGTGGTACATCGCATCGACCGCGACACGTCGGGACTTCTCATCTTTGCCAAGAACCAGAAGATACAAGAGACGTTACAACGCGACTGGAATAAGAACATTGAGAGCCGTCGATATATTGCTGTATGCGAGGGCTATCCCGAGAGCGACGAAGGAACTATCCACACCTATATTCGCGAGCATCCTAAGAGTCTGAAGATGTATGTATGTGAAAAAGACGACGCAGGAGCGCAAGAGGCCATAACGCATTATAAGGTAATCAAGAAGAGACATGGTTATGCGATGGTTGAGCTACAATTGGAGACAGGGCGCAAGAATCAGATACGCATACACCTTGCGCACATTGGACATCCCATAGCGGGCGACATCAAGTATGGGGCGCAGTCGAACCCGGCAGATCGGCTCTGCCTTCATGCCCAGCAAATTGAATTTCTGCATCCTATAACCCATAAAAAAATGAATCTGACATCCTCCATTCCTACTGAGATGAGCATAATCTTTGAGGAGTAGAGGAGACATAAATAACAAAAGCGAATCATTAACGATTCGCTTTTTGTTCTCTCCTTATGTGATGTTGACTATGACTAATGCGTAAAGTCGACCATCATTTCAGTATTTCAGACTTTATCCATTTATCAAGTTCTTCCGACCACTGGTCAGAATATTTGAAAAACTTCATCATTCCCCAGCCATGACCGCCATTAGGATAGATATGCATTGTCGCTGACACCTTATTTTTGATGAGGGCCTGATAATAGCGGATACTATTCTCGACAGGCACCAAGCCATCATCCGAGCAATGCAGAATAAAGGCAGGAGCTGTCTCACCCGTCACCTGCAACTCATTACTGAAGAGTCGGACATCCTCGTCGGACGGATTCTCACCTATGAGGAAATCGCGCGAACTCTTATGCGTAATATCCAAATCCATAGATATCACTGGATAGAAAAGAATCTGGAAGGCAGGCTTCGTTGTAGCATCAGTATAATGAGTGGCAGCCGTAGAGGCCAAATGTCCACCCGCGGACGTCCCCATAACACCCAGCTTAGTAATCTTCCACTCTTGAGCATGAGCATTCATGATACGCATCGACTCCTGCACGTCGCTCAATGGCACCTCTTTATGGCCACCAGGCATACGATAGTCAAGCAGAGCGAATGTTATTCCGCGCTCATTAAACCAAGTGTTGAACTGACGACCTTCGTGGTTGTTAGAAAGCATATAATAGCCACCGCCAGGACAACAGATGACAGCCAGTCCATTAGGCTCAGCCGCAGGGAAGACGGTAAGAGTAGGCTCAAAATCATAGTTCTGTCCTCCCGAAGCAGGATGCTCCTTCGTGGCACCATTACTGTTGGGCGCACCATTAGGCCACACCTTGAAAACGATGGGCTCGGTTTGAGCAAATGCCGCAACAGACATGAGTGATAGCACGGCAATGGTTAGTCTCTTGAATAGTTTTTTCATAAACTCAAAAATTTAAGTGTACTTGTTTTTGATAGGTCGCACAAAAATATCAATAGAGAATCATTTAAAAAAATTACAAGAGGGATTATTTGACAATCTTCTTTGATTACAGCCACATGATTCACCCTGACAACTAATCTGATTCTCAGAATGATTGCAAAAGCATCACAAACGATGTTGCAACTTACAGGTAAGCAATCATACTTTTACGAATTAGTCATTTCCAACTACATGTCAAAAAACGAGTCCACCACCTATATAACTAATAATCTGATTATTACGATTTCGCTTGTCTGCACAAATTGTATACAACTGTACGATTTCGCACAATAAAAATATTTGATTGCGATATATAGATAGAGACAACTGCAACCAACTACAATTACCAGATACCTCAAATGAGAAAGAGAATCTCACAAAAGAGACAAAAACACTACCCCCTCACTACTACCCACTTATCAATATTACGTGTGGCGTTATCAAAGCCCACTCCGACTTTCATCAACTGCTTGCCTGATGCGAGGAAGGTATCGGCGTAGTGACTATCATCAATCTGCTTCAAGGCGTCTTCGGCGGAGCCCTGACCAACCTTGAACTCCATTACGTAGATGTAGTCGGGTGTCTCAACGGAGAGGTCGATTCTGCCTAAAGCTGTATGGTACTCGACCTTCGTGTAGAAGCCCATCAGTGTGAAGAGAATATAAACCACATTCTGATACTGCTGCTCAATGAGTCGCTGACGGCGCTCATCGTCGGCTTGCGTATAGGGGATATTAGCGAGGAGCGACTTGATGCGATTCATGAAGTCGTCAACTCTGCCTGCCTCGACATCCTCTACGAAGCTGCTAATATTAAAGCTGTTACTACTTCTTGATGCTGGGACATACGTTGGCAGGAGATAATCGAAGAAACCACTCCTAACCTCTCTGTTGGGGAAGTCGAGTGTGTAGTTATCAAATCTGCTGTCGTAATCCTTTATCGTCAGATAACCGCTCTGGAAAAGAATAGGAATCGGGTCAAGTTCAGGGTCACTGATATCTCCAAGGCGTGATGCATTGGCTTTAACTCCTGAGATGCCTCGTAGGTCATAATCGGCACTCTTCAGCAGACGTGTCAAAATGGTCGGTGTAGCTGTTGAAAACCAGTAGTAGCCAAACATCTTCTTAGAGACAGAACTAAGCAGACTGAAGGGATTGTATACATCAAGCATACAAGGAGAGAAATGATACCCATCGTACATCTCTCGTAATCTGTCAAAGAGCACATCCCATGACACACCGCTCTTTTCCGCCATGGCAGCAACCTCTTCTGTGAATATCCCCTTTAATTCATCTGAGGTAATACCGCAAATTCCAGCATACTCATCCATCATTGTGATGTCATCCAGATTGTTCAAATCGCTAAAGATGCTCACCTTGCTGAATTTGGTGACTCCTGTCAAGAAGATGAAACGGATGTGTGGGTCGGAGAACTTCATCGTTCCGTAGAACGACTTAAGGATAACCCTGAATTGCTCATTAAGACTCTTATCCGACAAACTTTCAAGCAATGGCTTGTCGTACTCATCAATAAGAACAACTGCTTTCTGTCCCGTCTGCTCATGGGCGCGACGAAGTATGCCAGCGAATCTGTCGGATAGCTCTACCTCATGTTCTTCTTTTCCGTACTCTTTCTCGTAATAAGCCAGGGCTGCTGAAAGGGTATTATTAAAGGATTGAACATCTGTGTACGAACCCGTACTAAAGCCGAAATGCAACACGGGATGCTTAACCCAATCCTTCTCAAGAGAGTCTATCTTGAGTCCTTTAAAGAGTTCTCTCTCTCCCTCGAAATAATAGCAAAGTGTCGAGCAGAGCAGGCTCTTACCAAAGCGTCGCGGGCGACTCAGGAAGGCAGATTTATGGCTATGGGCCAACTTATAGACAAAATCTGTCTTGTCCGCATACAACCATCCATCTTCAATTAAACACTTGAAGTCCTGAACACCTATCGGATACTTTCTCTCTGTCATAACACTCTGTATTGCTTCGCTATAATAGATATGCAAATATAGTTATAGACATGGGAAATGCAAAATATGACATTGCATTAATATTCAATCAACGATTTTCATGGGCCCGCAAATGGCGATATATCCATCACAACACACACTCTTCGCTACGTAATTTCGCTCGGGCATTAGAAAACTTTTTGTTGTTATTATGAGCGAATGCTACTTAAACAAAGAGCAAGAAAAAGATAACAATAAGACATCTCATTGTAATTTTATGTATGCGAGACAAATAAAGAAAGCCGAGAAAAGAATGAAGAAAAGATGTTAACATACGAAAAATGTGTATACTTTTGCAAAAAAAATAGACACAGAAATGCCGATAATACAATATCTCGAAAGAAATGCAGAGCTATGGGGCAATGACGTAGCACTCGTAGAGCTCAACCCCGAAGTCAAGGATACACTTCGCAGCACTTGGAAAGAGTTTGACCTCACACAGCCTGAACCATTCATGCCCTACAGGCGTGAAATCACGTGGAAGGTATTCAACGAAAAGGCGAACCGTTTTGCCAATCTGCTTCTTCAGCGAGGCGTTCACCGTGGCGAGAAGGTCGGCATTTTGTTGATGAACTGTCTTGAATGGCTACCTATATATTTCGGTATTTTGAAGACTGGCGCTCTTGCTGTCCCTCTCAACTTCCGTTATTCGAGCGATGAGATAGACTACTGCGTGAATTTGGCAGACATCAACGTTGTTGTATTCGGCCCAGAGTTCATAGGTCGTATCGAAGAGATTGCTCATAAGATTATGCCACACAGGCTTTTGCTCTTCGTAGGTGAGAGTGGTTGTCCGACATTTGCGGAGAGTTATTATCACCTCACGATGAATTGCGAGAGTGAGAATCTGAACATACCATTGACCGACGATGATGATGCGGCAATATATTTCAGTTCGGGAACAACAGGTTTTCCTAAAGCCATACTCCACAAGCATCGGGCATTGATGCACTCAGCCGCTGTTGAGCAGCAACACCACGGGCAGACCAAAGAGGATGTCTTTCTCTGCATACCTCCTCTCTACCACACAGGAGCCAAGATGCATTGGTTTGGCTCGCTCATCTCAGGAGGCAAAGCGGTTCTGCTTCGAGGCACTAAACCAGAGACAGTGCTCAATGCCGTCTCGAATGAGAGATGTACCATCGTGTGGCTACTCGTACCATGGGCACAGGACATACTCGACTCACTTGAGCGCAACGTATTAGACATCAACAACTACAAACTCGACCAATGGCGTCTGATGCATATCGGAGCGCAACCCGTACCTCGCAAACTGATTGAGGACTGGAAGAAGTACTTCCCAAAACATCAATACGACACCAACTATGGTCTCTCGGAGAGCATCGGCCCTGGTTGCGTTCACTTAGGTGTTGAGAATGAGAATAAGATAGGAGCCATAGGCGTTCCCGGATATGGATGGGAGGTCAAGATAGTCGATGAGAAACGCAACGACGTCGTACAAGGCAATGTCGGAGAGTTAGCCGTCAAGGGACCTGGCGTCATGATATGCTACTATAAGAATCCAGAGGCCACAAAAGAGGTATTGGGCGAAGATGGATGGCTCTATACAGGCGATATGGCCATGCAAGATGCCGACGGATTTTACTTCCTCGTCGACCGCAAGAAAGATGTCATCATCACTGGCGGAGAGAACATCTATCCCGTGCAGATTGAGGACTTCCTCAGGCGTATGGACCAGATAAAAGACGTTGCGGTCATCGGACTTGGAGACGAGCGTCTTGGCGAGATAACCTGTGCCGTCATCGAGGTCAAAGAGGGCACTACACTCACCGAAGAGCAGGTTAATGAGTTCAGCCTGGCACTTCCAAAGTACAAACGACCACGCAAAATCATATTTGCACAGATACCACGAAATCCGACAGGAAAAATTGAAAAGCCAAAATTGCGCGAGATGTACAAGACGGTAGATCCATTTGCTGCGATGATGGCAAAAAAATAATCATCAAACTCTTTCACATGACAACATTCAAAAACCTGACGCTATGGCTTAAAGCAATAGCTGTATCAACACTTGTCTCGGTTTCGGGGCATACGACTGCACAGGAGACATACCGCAATCCTATTATCAATGCAGACGTCCCCGACATGTCGCTCTGCAGGGTTGGCGAGTACTACTATCTCATCAGCACCACGATGCACTTGATGCCTGGGGCACCAATTATGCGTTCGACCGACATGAAGAATTGGGAGACTATCTCATACGTCTTCGACCGCATCGAGGATGGAGAGCGCTACGACCTCATCAACAACCAGACCGTGTATGGTCAGGGGCAGTGGGCGTCGTCCATTAGGTACCATAACGGCAGATTCTACGTCTGGTTCACATGCAACGGCGCGCCTGGCAAAGGCTTCATATACACAGCTGAGAAGGCCGAGGGACCATGGAAGTTACTGTCGCGTCCGAGACATCTGCACGATGGATCGCTCTTCTTTGACGACGACAACCGCGTCTACATATTCTGCGAGACAGGGCATCTTGTCGAACTCAATGAAGACCTAAGCGATGTCAAACCTGGAGGTGTTGACATGGTGTTATTTGAGCGTGACACCGAAGAACAAGGGGCACTACTTGAGGGTAGCAGTGTCTTCAAGCACAACGGCAAGTACTACCTATGTATGATATCCATGAAGTGGGGAGTCCCGAACCGATATCGACGCGAGGTATGCTACAGAGCCGACAATATAACTGGTCCCTACGAGAAGAAGGTCCTCATCGAGACCCCCTTTGAGATGTACGGCGGAGTTGGACAAGGATGTTTGGTTGATAATGCAGATGGCACATGGAGTGCCCTTATCTTCCAGGACAGAGACGGCATAGGGCGCACTCCCTGTCTGCTACCCTGTCGATGGATTGACGGATGGCCAATGTTGGGTGATGCTGAGGGCAAGGTTCCCAACGACTACAGTAAGCCATACCAGTCGATGGAGGGCATCACCTCGTCGGACGATTTTGACAGCAACGGCAAGGTATTTGGGTATGCAGGCGACAAAGAGAGCATTCTGAAACTCTGCTGGCAGTGGAACCACAACCCAATCAACGAATTCACCAACGAGATAGGTGATGTTGAGAAAGCGTGGAGCGTGACAGAGCGTCCTGGCTATATGAGACTACGCACAGCGCGCATTGCTGAAAATCTTTTTATAGCACCTAACACGCTGACACAGAGGATGACGGGCCCGAAGAGCAACGGAGCAATCAAGATGGATATCTCGCAGATGAAAGATGGTGACAGGGCTGGAATCAGTGGCTTCCAGAGCGACTGTGGCATACTTGCCGTTGAGAAAGATAATGGTACGGCACGAATAGTTCTTACCAAGGAGTCGATGCGACTAAAACGAGGCACACGCACAGTAGAGGGTGTTGAGAGAGAAGAGGTAGCATCATTAGGAATAAAAACAGATATAGTCTATCTGCGCGTCTATGCTGATTTTCATGAGAAACGCGATATGACGTGGTACGAGTATAGTCTTGACGGCGAGGAGTGGACCAGGATAGGCGGCGAGATACCCGTTCGCTTTGACTATACCCGCTTCTTCATGGGGACCAAATTTGCAGTCTTCAACTACGCCACGAAGCAGACAGGAGGTTATGTCGACATCGACTGGTTCCATTACGAGGCAGATTTACGCTGAGACGATTTATACATATTTTAACAATAGCTAAAACCAATTTTTTGCAACCAAGTTTTCATTTAGTGGTAAAAGTGACTACTTTTGCAAAGTTTTAGGCAAGAAATGGCCAATTAGAAAATAAAACAAAACAAAGACGATATGATTTATTCACACGAAGTTGAACACATGTGTGTTGTTCAAAAAGGTCCTAAGCATGGTCCTGCTCCAATCCCAGAAGAGGGTAAGTGGGTAAAGGCAACTGAGATTAAAGACATTTCAGGATTGACTCATGGTATTGGTTGGTGTGCTCCACAGCAGGGCGCCTGCAAGCTCACTCTCAATGTCAAGGAGGGAGTTATAGAGGAGGCACTTGTTGAGACGATAGGTTGTTCAGGTATGACCCACTCAGCAGCCATGGCAGCGGAGATACTCCAAGGCAAGACTATACTTGAGGCATTGAACACAGACCTCGTATGTGATGCTATCAATACAGCGATGCGTGAGCTCTTCCTTCAGATTGTTTACGGACGCACACAGTCGGCCTTTTCAGAGGGAGGCCTTATCATAGGTGCTGGACTTGAGGATCTTGGCAAAGGCCTTCGTTCACAGGTTGGCACACTCTACGGCACCAAGTCGAAAGGAGTTCGTTACCTTGAGATGGCAGAGGGCTACATCAACCGCATTGCACTTGACAAAGACGACCAGGTATGTGGCTATGAGTTCATCCACTTCGGCAAGTTCATGGAAGAGGTTAAGAAGGGCACAGATGCAAATGAGGCTCTCAAGAAGGTTACAGGCACTTACGGCCGATTCACAGCAGAAGCTGGTGCAGTTAAATTTATTGACCCACGTAAAGAGTAATAATAGGAGGACAGAAAAATGGCAATACGTGAAGTAAAATTCGAGTCACAGGACCGTCGTATGAAGCAGATCCTTGCTGCCCTCAACGCAAACGGTATTAAGTCTATAGAGGAGGCAAACGAGATTTGCGAGAAGTATGGTGTTGACCCATACGAGACATGCGAATCGACACAGCCAATCTGCTTTGAGAATGCAAAGTGGGCCTACGTATGTGGTGCAGCCATAGCACTCAAGAAGGGATGTAAGAACGCTGCTGACGCTGCTGAGGCAATTGGTATTGGTCTGCAGGCATTCTGTATTCCAGGATCAGTAGCAGACGACCGCAAGGTAGGTCTTGGTCATGGAAACCTTGCAGCAATGCTTCTGCGCGATGAGACAAAGTGTTTTGCATTCCTCGCAGGACACGAGTCATTTGCAGCAGCAGAGGGAGCGATTAAGATTGCAGCAAAGGCCGACAAGGTACGTAAGGAGCCACTCCGTTGCATCCTCAACGGTCTTGGCAAAGATGCAGCACAAATCATCAGCCGTATCAATGGCTTTACATATGTACAGACACAGTTTGACTACTACACGGGCGAGCTCAACGTAGTTAAGGAGATAGCCTACTCAGATGGTCCACGCGCCAAAGTTCGTTGCTATGGTGCAGACGACGTACGTGAGGGAGTAGCCATCATGTGGAAAGAGGGTGTTGATGTATCAATCACAGGTAACTCAACCAACCCTACACGTTTCCAGCATCCAGTAGCAGGAACATACAAGAAGGAGCGTATCCTCGCAGGTAAGAAATACTTCTCAGTAGCATCAGGTGGTGGTACAGGTCGTACACTTCACCCTGACAACATGGCTGCTGGCCCTGCTTCATACGGTATGACCGACACAATGGGTCGTATGCACTCAGATGCGCAGTTTGCTGGTTCTTCTTCAGTGCCTGCACACGTAGAGATGATGGGCTTCCTCGGCATTGGCAACAACCCAATGGTAGGTGCCACAGTAGCTATCGCCGTTGACGTAGCAGCAGCTCTCAACAAGTAATTTTTGAATTACTACACATATTAATTCCCTATAGCTCGGTGAGTTATAGGGAATTATTTTTTGGAAACAACTATAAATTCCCTATTTATATTTACTTGTATTCTGTTCAAAAAAGATTAATTTTGCACTTTAGTTGAACTAAATAAACAGAACACAAAATATACGAATAAAATGAATATCAGTCAACTCCAGAAGGCACGTAGTGCTTACCAGCCTAAGGTGCCTGCTTCTATTGAGGGAGCAACCAAGCTTTCAGAAGGCAAAGCAACACAGTCGGTTGCCGATCAAGATGACATCAAGAAGCTCTTCCCTAACACCTATGGCATGCCAATCGTCACATTCGAGAAGGGTTCATCAGACGCCAATGTTGAGGCATTCAACGTAGGCATCATACTTTCAGGCGGACAGGCTCCTGGCGGACACAACGTTATCTCAGGAATTTTTGATGGTATCAAGAGACTCAACAAAGATTCAAAGCTCTATGGTTTCCTTGGGGGACCTTCAGGACTTGTTGACCATAAATATATAGAGTTGACATCCGACATCATTGACGAGTATCGCAATACAGGTGGTTTCGACATCATTGGCTCAGGTCGTACAAAGCTCGAAGAGGTAGAGCAGTTCGACAAAGGACTTGAGATATGCAAGAAACTCAACATCAAGGCCATCATCATCATCGGTGGAGATGACTCCAACACAAATGCATGTGTACTTGCAGAGTACTACCTTGCAAAGAAGACAGGTGTACAGGTAATTGGCTGTCCAAAGACCATTGACGGCGACCTCAAGAACGAGATGATTGAGACATCTTTTGGTTTTGACACAGCGACTAAGGTATACTCAGAAGTTATAGGCAACATCGAGCGCGATGCTAACTCAGCAAAGAAATACTGGCACTTCATCAAACTGATGGGACGTTCAGCATCACACGTAACACTTGAGTGTGCACTTCAGACACAGCCAAACGTCACACTCATCGGAGAAGAGGTAGAGGCCAAGAACCAGTCGCTCGACGACGTAGTGACCTACATTGCAGAGGCAGTAGCAGCACGTGCAGCGAAGGGACTCAACTTTGGAACAGTACTTGTACCAGAGGGTCTTATAGAGTTCATCCCAGCCATTAAAAAGCTCATAGCAGAGCTCAACGATATGCTTGCAGCCAACCAGGCAGAGTTCGACAAGGTAGCAGACGACAAGAAGATAGAGTATGTGGCTAACCACCTTTCAGCAGCCAATGCAGCAATCTTCAATAGTCTTCCAGCAGGCGTATCACGTCAGCTCGCACTTGAGCGCGACCCACACGGCAACGTACAGGTATCACTCATTGAGACAGAGCAGCTTCTTGCCGATATGGTGGCAAAGAAACTTGCAGAGTGGAAGAAAGAGGGTAAGTTCGCAGGCAAGTTTGCGACACAGCACCACTTCTTCGGCTATGAAGGACGTTGTGCAGCTCCATCTAACTTCGATGCAGACTACTGCTATTCACTTGGTCGCGTTGCAGCGCTCCTCATAGCATCAGGCAAGACTGGATATATGTCGTCAGTACGCAACACTACAAAGCCAGCAGCAGAATGGCTTGCTGGAGGTATACCTATCACAGCCATGATGAACATGGAGAAGCGTAATGGCAAGATGAAGCCAGTAATCCAAAAGGCCCTTGTCAAACTTGACGGCGGTCCTTTCAAGTACTTTGCTTCGAAGCGTGCAGAGTGGGCTATTGAGACAGCCTTTGTTTACCCTGGTCCTATTCAATACTTCGGTCCTTCAGAGGTATGTGACCAGCCAACAAAGACACTCACACTTGAGCATTAATCGGCATTAGTTGTAAACTTTTATAAGGCGAGGGATTGCTGTGATATGAATCATGCAACCCCTCGTCATTATTTTTCTTACGCACTGCTATTATTTTTTTTCATTTTCTATTTTGCTAAATGAGATAATTAATTATATATTTGCGTAGTTAATGCAGGCCAAATAAACCACCTGCTAATAAAGTTGAAAATAAATTAAAACTTTGAAATTTTAGTATAATAAGTTATGAAAAAATCAAGATTCCAAATCTTTGGCACTCTTGCGCTCGTAGCTCTTCTTTCGAGCTGTGCAAGTTTAGACAAGATGAAAGAGGCTGCAAAGAACATCAAGTACACAGTTACTCCTGAGGTTCTTGCAACACAGAACACAGCAAATGGTGCTATTGTTCCTATGTCATTTAAGGCATCAGTTCCTTCTAAGATGTGGGACAAGAAGGTTAGCGCTGAACTTACACCAGTTCTCGTATATGATGGTGGTGAGACAGCATATCCTTCAAAGATGTATTATGGTGAGGCTGTTCAAGGCTCAGATGGTCAGACAATCAGCTACACAAATGGTGCTTTAGCAGAGTATCCACAACAGTCGGTTGAGTTCAACGACAAGATGCGTGTATCTAACTTGATCGTTCGCATTAAGTTCATCAAGGGAGACCAGACACTTGAGACATCTACAGTAGAACTCGAGATGGGTCCTAACGGAGATGGTGCAATAGCTAAGGGTGTTATTGCGACATCACTTCTTCTTGGTGACGAGCCAGGCGTTCCAACAATTGGCAAAGACAACTTCAAGCGTATCATCAACGAGGATCAGTCAGCAGAGCTCATCTACCTCATCAACAAGGCAGATATCCGCAATGGTGAGTTGAAGAAAGAGGACGTTATGGCAATCAACGACTACATCAAGGCAATCAACGAGGCTGAGAACAAGAACCTCAAGGACGTAGTTGTTTCAGCATACGCTTCACCTGATGGTGCTACATCACTCAACGAGGGTCTTGCTGCAAAACGTGAGACATCAGCAAAGGGCTACATCGAGAAGGTACTCAAGAAAGCAAATGCTTCTGCAAACGTAGTTGCAAAGAACACACCAGAGGACTGGGAAGGCTTCAAGGCAGCAATGGAGAAGAGCAACATCCAGGATAAGGACCTCATCTTGCGAGTTCTTGCAATGTACACAGACAATGACGTTCGTGAGAAAGAGATTAAGAACCTCAGCGCTGCTTACAAGGCAATTGCAGAAGAGATTCTTCCTCCACTCCGTCGTGCACAGATCACAGTTAACGCTGAGCTCGTAGGCAAGAGCGACGAGGAGATTAAGAACCTTGCTATCAATGATCCAGCACAGCTCAACGTAGAGGAGCTTCTCTATGCAGGCAAACTCTATGAGGGTGACAAGGATAAGGTTGCTAAGATTTATGCATCTGCAGCAAGCCAGTTCGCTAATGATTGGCGTGCACTCAACAACGCAGGTGTTGCTGAGTATGAGAATGGCAAGGTAGCTGCTGCTAAGGCTCTCTTCGAGCAGGCAGAGAAGATACAGGCTGCTCCACAAGTTGAGAACAACCTCGGTATCATTGCACTTGCAGAGAAGAACTATGACAAGGCTAAGGAGTACTTCGGCAAGGCAGCTGGTGCTGGTTCTGAGCTCGATCAGAACCTCGGTATCTGCGCACTTCTCGAGGGCGACTATGCAAAGGCTGAGACATACTTCGGAGCTAACATTTCATGCAATGCAGCTCTTGTTAAGATTCTCAACGAGAAGTATGATGCAGCTCTCTCTAACCTCAACGCAAATACTCTCGAGTGTGGCTTCAAGTACTACCTCAAGGCTATCGCAGCTGCTCGTAAGGGCGAGGGTGATTACGTTAAGGAGAACCTCCGCAAGGCTTGCCAGCTCGATGCTAAGTGGAAGACATACGCTAAGACAGATATGGAGTTCGCTAAGTACGACATCCAGTCTATCATCGACTAATAATCGAGTCTGAGAAGACTTAGTAAATACAGTCCCTTGCGGAGCAATCCGCAAGGGATTTTTTTTGTATAGCGGAACATTTGAACTATTTTTGTCGTTTGATAATAAGCAAGATAAAACTGATTCTTTCATAGATAAAATGTATATACTTGGCATAGAGTCGTCGTGCGACGACACATCAGCATCCATCCTCCAAGACGGCAGAGTGCTCTCGAACGTAACGGCATCACAAGCTGTCCATCTGAGGTATGGAGGAGTCGTCCCCGAATTAGCATCGCGTGCACATGAGCAGAACATCATACCTGTAGTCGACAAAGCCATAGCTGATGCTGGCATAACGAAAGAGGATGTTGATGTTGTAGCATTTACACGAGGACCGGGACTTCTTGGCTCACTACTCGTTGGGACATCATTTGCCAAATCGTTTGCTCTTGCCCGCAATATCCCAATGGTAGATGTCAACCATCTTCAGGCGCATGTCTCAGCACATTTCATAGTCGACGACGAGCGACCACTTCCCCCATTTCCATTTCTGTGTCTGTTAGTATCTGGAGGAAATAGTCAGATACTTTTGGTGCGTGATTTCATGGATATGGAGGTAATAGGACAGACCATCGATGACGCAGCAGGGGAAGCCTTCGACAAGTGTGCAAAAGTGATGGATCTTGGATATCCAGGAGGACCAGTTGTCGACAAGTTAGCGCAACAGGGAAATCCAAATGCGTTTCAGTTTGCGCAACCCAATATAGCAGAGTACGACTATAGTTTTTCAGGTCTTAAGACCTCATTTCTGTATACCCTGCGCGACAATATCAAGGAGAACTCCAACTTCGTAGCTGAGAACAAAGAGGACCTGTGTGCATCACTACAGCGCACAGTCATCGAGATACTGATGAAGAAACTGCTCAAGGCAGCCAAAGACTACAAGATCAAGCACTTAGCCGTTGCAGGAGGCGTCTCTGCCAACAGCGGATTACGAAAGGCTTTTGAGGATCTGCAAGAGAAGAGAGGCTTCACAGTCTACATACCTCCCTTCAAATACACGACCGACAATGCAGCGATGGTTGCAAGTGCGGGCTACCGCAAGTATCTTAGTGGCAAGATATGTCCACAAGATGTAGCTCCATATTCACGAACCACATTAGAGTCGTAAAAGATGCGACGAACACTCCGTCTCATATTCACAGTCTCGCCAAGACTCTCCGTCATAGTAGCTCTTCTCATTCTGACAAGAGGTGCCATGCCCGTCGTCATGTTATGGGCCATCAAGATGATGGTTGACATCACCCTCAATCAGATTGGAGAGGGAGCAATAGAGATACAATCGCTAATAACCGCCGTTGCAATTCTGACAGGAGCCTACATAATCAATAGTGCATCTGCATCACTTGCCCAGCTGATGCGTTCAAAATTGGCCTCACGCATAGGCGAGTATCTATCGGCACAGATACACTCCAAATCGATACAGCTTGAGCTGTCATATTTTGAGGATCCAGACTATCAAAACATCTTCTTCCGAGCTGTAGCTGAGTCAGCAGCGAAACCTCTGAATGTATTCTACTCCCTATGTTCCATAATACAAGGAGGTGTGACGCTTCTACTGCTCAGCATCGTACTCATCTCCCTCCATTGGGTGATGCCGATAGCCATACTCCTGATAGGACTACCAGTTGTCATTATCAAGGTTAAGGCCTCGAGAAGAGTATTCAACCTCAACCGGTCGATGACGACTGACGACAGATTGCTTGACTACTACTCACGCATCTTGACAAGCAAAGAGTTTGCAAAAGAGATTCGTATCTTTGGCCTTGGCCGTATGTTTGCAGAGCGTCACCAAGAGTTGCAGATCAGACTTCGTGAGCAGCGCGAGAAGATGCATACGCACAATGTCAGGCGCGACATAGCGGGACAGGTTATATCGACCATAGGAGTTGTCACATTAGCATGTATAGTGATATGGCGAGCTATATGTGGAGACCTGACTGCTGGATCTCTTGCCATGTACTTTATGGCGATACAACGCTCCAATAGTTCAGCACAGGAGTTTATGCAGAGCATAGCACAGCTTATAGATTCGAATATATTCCTGAGCAACCTCTTTGACTACCTCGACCTGCCAGTAGATAAACACATATCACCAGCCAACCCTACCCCATTCCCATCGCCCATAAAGCATGGAATAGAGGTGCGAAATGTTTCATTTTCATACCCCAACTCAGCACGCAAGGCTATTGAGAATGTATCGTTCTTGATAAAACCTGGAGCTACAGTAGCCATAGTTGGGCCAAACGGCTCTGGCAAGACGACCCTGGTCAAGTTACTATGCGGACTCTACGAACCCACCGAGGGAGAGATACTGATTGACGGCATCAATATGAAGCAGTTCAGAATGAGCGATATAGCCAATAACATTTCTGCTATATTTCAGGATTTCATGCTATACAATACGACAGCGAGAGAGAACATTCGTTTAGGCAACATAAAGGCTGACAATATACCTGAAAACATACGAAAGGCTGCACAGGATGCTGATATCGACAGGTTATTATCGTCGCTACCTAAGGGATATGATACGACGCTCGGCACGCTCTTTGCTGGCAGCGAGATGCTCAGTCAGGGGCAGTGGCAACGCGTAGCCCTTGCTCGTTCATTCTTTAACCATAAGGCACAGATAATATTCCTTGATGAGCCCACCTCATCGCTTGACCGCGAGACGCAGAGGGCGCTCAATCAATCGTTCCATAAGATAATGCAGGAACGCACAGCAATCATCGTAAGCCATAGCGATGAAACGATAAAGATGGCGGACGTCGTGATAGATTTAGGCGAGTTAAAAACGAGGAATAGCTAAATTTCAGTTATCTCATACAAGAATATCCTTCAACTCCGCTGTTGAGTGGAACAAAACGTCGACACCCTCGTCAGTAAGGTAGTGGTCGTCGAGTTTTCCAGTATTCACACCGATACAGAACAGTCCAGCGGCTTTAGCAGCACGTACCCCTAACGGAGCATTCTCAATCACTGCACATTCATCACGAGACAATCCACTCCGCTGCAATGCTATGAGATAAGGCTCTGGATCGGGCTTACCCATCTTCACATCAGCTCCCGACACGACATGAGCCGCATCGAAAGCGAAGTCAGCATTCAGCTTATCAATGAGAGATGGTTGCTTGCTACCAGTCACGACGAATACCTGTTTTCCTTTTTCTCTCAGATATGATATTATATCCTGCATAGAGGGCATGACGGGAGCCTTAGGACAGCCTTGCATCAACTTCGTTTTCAGGCCATAGATATCTGTTATCTCCTGCTCCGACGCATCTCGTCCGTATAGTTTATTCATGACGAGGTTGATAGTACCGCGTCCAGTTCGTCCTTCATTGATATATGCCATTTCAGAAGGAAAGAGTATGCCGAACGAAGCGAAAGAGTTCGTCCACGTATATTCATGGTTTGGCATACTATCATAAAGCACACCATCCATATCAAAAAAATAGGCTTTAAAATCGAGTGTCATTGATTATTGTTCTTCGCTATGACAGATTGCAGTACCGACTCAGGTGCTAACGCCACAGAATAGGGAGCGTGATACTCAATACAGAGAGGCATCTTATAGCTCCAGAGAGAGAGCGCCTCCACTAATCCGACCTCAGAGAGTGGGACATTAAGGCTGTTCGCATGACTATAAGCAGCCTCCTTAGTCAGGAAGAGAGCAACCATCTCAATACTCTTTTCTCCGCGTTCAACGCTTATTGTCGTCAGATTTTTAACCGTATCCTGCAATCTCACAACACTACCCTCATCTGGTTTATTACCCACATAAAAATAGGTCGTACCCGATATATCTGGAATAGCCTCCGAGAGAGTCATTCGCCCTTCAGAGACAGCCAGTAAAGCGCGGAAGGCGACGGCCAATGGACGCAGCCCCTCCAGTTGAGTCCGCCCGAGTCGCACATCCGTATCCTTATCGCCGTGCATGATTAAATCGGGAGTGCCATCCATAGTAAGAGCGAAATAGAGAGCCCTGCCTAAATAATCCTCGACATACTGGAGTGTCGAGGAGTTATCATTTAACGAGAGCAGAGCCTTATGCAGAGCTTCATTTGTTGCACAGAGATGAATAGAGCCGTCGAACGACACAGAGCCGTTCTTCACGAGAATAGCGACACGCTGATCGAGATGATTCTCCACCTTGAGAGAGTCGAGCAAATCCATACTATTTGAGTTGTATTTTCAGTAAGACGGGGAGGTGGTCAGAATAGCCATCATTGAATTTCTGACCCACGTATGTTCTGAATGGCTTATAATCCTTATTATTCAGATCAGGTTCTAAGAGCCATGGCTTCTCTCCGACTACGAAGAGAGGCTGGCAGTTATCATATATATATTTCGAGATTATAATATGGTCTATAGTCTCCCATGCAGAACGGTATTTGTATGACTGTCGACCGAGAGGGTCCTTTCCCGACATATTGAAGAGCAGTGGTCCAGTGGGTGTCGCTCCAAGTCGTTCGCATATCTCGACACTCTTCGCCCCTTCGTTGAAGTCGCCTAAGAGGATAATCTTAGAGTCGGGATTAAGTTTGAGAAGAGAGTCGCAATGATGCTTAGCTATATCAGCCACATATTCACGACGCCATATCGTTGCAGCTTCTCCACCATATTTTGAAGGCCAATGATTAACCATCACATGCACGGTATCCCTTCCTCCACAAAGAAGCTTACAATGGAGTATATGACGAGTTACAAAACCCCTCTCAACATTATTGCAGTCGATGGCTGTACTATCTAATAGTTCAACCCTTTCGCCTCTGTACAACAGAGCTGTAGCGATACCACGATCATCCGGAGTCGGGAAGCAGACTCCTCTGTAACCGCACCTTGAGAGTCCTCCGTTTTTCAAAAGTATGTCAACCGCTTTCGGTCCTTCGACTTCACAGAGTCCGACAATATCAGGGAAATGCCAGTCAGATGCCGACAAGATGACACGAGCCACCTTCAAGGCCTTTCGGTTGGCCTTATCCATGGTCCATATATAGCTACCATCAGGAGTGAAGGCATCATCATTCTTCAGTGGGTCATCTTCGGGACAGAAGAAATTCTCCACGTTGTAGCTCATGACAACCAGAGTATCGCTACGACTCCACGACTGAGCCTGAGTGCAGGTAGATGATAGCACAACGGCTAAAAGTACAACGGCTAATAATCTCATCTCATTTACTATTTCAGGGGAGCCTCCCCTACTGTTTTTGGTTCATAAACGCCTATAGAAGGTCTCTCGACATCTCGTAGATTTCCATCGAGGTCGACAGGATAACGATACAGGTAGTCCGGGTTAGCAGAACGAGCAGCAACAGACGCTGTATCTATATGGAAGTTATACCTGCCAGCTTTGACAAAGTTAACTTTTTCAGTCAAACAATGGTCAAAGACAACCAACATAGTATCGCATTCTGTCTCGGGCTGGTGGTTACCCGTGATGATGCTGTTAGCAACAAGAGAGGTAGTCAGGTTGGGACCACCTGAATCCCCAGCACTCCTAACCACCAATGAGGCAACACGTCGGTCATCCCATTCATACCTATTGCTCAGCGTACAGTGAATCATCTCCAACGAGCCACCCACCTGTTTTACCAACGAACCACCAGAGTTGTATAGTAGAGAATTACCTATTACTACATTTCCGCCATATGAAAGGACAACACCCTCCGAAGCATCGCGCATGAGAGAGTTCTCAACAACAACCGAGACAGCTGAATCGATCTGTAGGTTGTATTTCGCTCCCGATATATTCACATTACGGAAGAGAGAGTTAGAGGCTCCCCTATTCAGGCAAATCCAATCCCATTGAGCTGGCACATTATTATAGAATTTATCCAATCTGTCACCCCTTATGACAACTGGGCTTTCAGTAGTTCCCTCAGCCGATATAGAACCATAGACCTCGATGCGTGACTCTGGCGACATATAGACGATGGTCCCCTCCTGCAGCCGCAGCGTTGCATTACTCTCCACCTTCAGCTCTCCCTTGATGCGGAAAGGGAGCTCCGCGGTCAGTAACGTATCGCTCGTAATAACAACATCATCGAGTACCTTGGCATTCAACGAATAAGCCATCAGCGCACAACTCCAGCTAAAACCGGATGAGATGACATCAATCCTGTCATCGTAAAAAGCGTTTGAAGAGCCATCATCAACACCCGCTGTCACGTCAATAAAGATATAGAGACTATCCTTTGAGTAGAGTCGAATATTAGTCAACTTAGATAGAGCTTGGCCATCAATATTTATTCTAAAAGACGACTTATCAGAGCCTGCCAAAGAGATACTCTCGACGTTGAGGTCCTCATCCGACAGATTATATAGTTTCAGGATAGCCGTTGTCGAGCGATCGCCAGCAAACAACGTATCGAACGATATCGTATCCGTTGATAGTAGCAAATCAGAAACGCTTCGCACCGCCCCGAACTCCCTTTCGCACCCAAAGAGAGTCGACAACAACACAAAGAGCAGGATATATATATGTTCTAAACGCAGAGACATACTTTAAGTAGTAGCCAAAGTTACATCATATCCTCGACTTCTACAATCATAGGCATATTATGTGGCACGAAGAAGTCGTCGGGGAGTAATCCGTGCGATTTATAATAGCGCACCCCCCAATCGGCAGCCCACCCCCTGGCAGTAGCGCTCTCCTTCGTAGCTGCTATATAATCAAGAGAAGAGGCCTTTTCGAGCCCCTTGAGCTGAGTAAAAATCTTACCACCATGATTGTTAATCAGTATGATGCGCAGATTATTAGGAACACCTCCACACGCCACACCATTCATATTATAGATAAAACTCAAATCACCCAGCATACAGACCACAATGCCATGAGTTGCCATAGCATAACCTATGGCCTGCGAGAGAGAGCCCTCGATACCATTAACCCCCCTGTTGCATATTACCTTGACTACGTTATGAAGCTTAATGCGTTGAGCTGCACGAACAGTTGTACTATTAGCTAGACAGAGAGTATATCCCTTACCTCTCGAATCCATGTCAGACAGGATATCAACATATATGTCATTCTGAGCATCTTGTTGCTTAAGCGCTCTCCATGCATACATATAGTCCGAATCGCATAGTTCATACTCCCCGTCACCGAGGAACGAATTCAGCGTCTGCCAGCAATCCGTTGAAACACAAATGTCTGTCATACACTGAAAAGTATCTTCGACAGATATATCATTAGATATTCTGACAAAATATTTTGGTTTATTAGCGCGCAGCGATTGTTTGAGTTTTTTCGAGATGACATGTCCACCAATGTAAATCACCATATCAGGCAGCATCTCAGAGGAAAGCATTTCGTCCAGATTCTGGGTATGAGGAATATGGCCACCGACATTAGCCAGATTTTCAGCAAATACAATACAACTCTTCACAGCTTTGTTCAGCACCTCGAGATTGCAGTTGTCGGACTGACCCACAATCACCAGACGACGCATATTGCTACGCCAAAGGCCCTCCACAACCCTAATATCATCCCCGATGTTTCTTATCATCCTCTCCTTAGTTGCGGCTACCTGAAGCGACTCTTTGTTGTTCCTTCCAAACTGAAAGATAGGCTCACGCAGAGGGATATTGATATGAACAGGGCGTTTGTGACCAACCAGTCGCATCAGAGCCTCATTTATCTGACAATTACGTTGCCATTCGGCATCTTCGAAATCCTCCTCGCGTATATCGTATGTCTCAGCGAAAGAACCGAGAGCCCCGACTTGCGCAATAGTCTGTCCGTCCATCTTACCAATCCATTCGGCAGGACGGTCAGCAGATATCACCAGTAATGGCAGCCGACGATGGTAAGCCTCTGCCACCGCTGGCAGTGTATCGAGGAGAGCCGAGCCTGAGGTGACACACACAGCACACGGCTGACCAGATTTAGCGTCCATTATACCCAAAGCCATAAAAGCTGCACTGCGTTCGTCCACCACGCTATGGCACGAGAACCATTCCGACGAAACCAAAGCCTCCATGAGAGGTGCATTCCTCGAACCGGGGCAGAGAATAACATCCTTGATATTATACCTGTACATCAGTACAGCCAATTGCTCGATATTTCTTTGCATAATAAAAGGTCATAAGAGAGGAAGCACAATACAATAATACACAAAACCCCTCACATAATAGTTACTTCAGTTAAAATAAAAAAAGCCGCGAAGTGACCTTCACGACTCATCTTGTGTGGGCGCTGAGGGATTCGAACCCCCGACCCTCTGCTTGTAAGGCAGATGCTCTG
>JABUTU010000067.1 GCA_021443545.1 Marinilabiliaceae bacterium
TCGCTGAAGGTCTGAATCCCAATTGGATATTTTGTGCGGTTTGTCATAAAATCTCACGCGTCAGTTTCAAATCGCAAGTTACGATTTATCAAGCGAAAAACAAAATTAATGCAATAATGCTCTCTGCGCCTTTGCTTCTAAGTTAAATATAGACACAAAAATACGAATTCACAAGCAAGCAAAACATTCCAAGCTACTTCTCGATGAGTTTCACAGGTACTTTGTATTTTTCAATCTCTGCATGAGTCGGATTCCAGTTTAAAACTTTATTAACTCGCGGATATTCATCCGACACACGCAGAATCACAGTATCTCCTACCTGTATATTATCAAAAATATCTTTATTACGCTTTTTTACTATATGGTCCTTCGTTTGTGATTGAGACACACCTATCTGTAAATGATTAATTCTTCGCACTCGACGTACGTATTCTGTAGATTTATATTTCTCATATACAACACCAATACATTTATGAGAATCATGTAATGCATATCTTTCTATCATTTCATCAGGAGAGATTACGAAATATAATAACCATAACGGCAAAAATACAAACGCTGACACCACAATAGAAAACCAAAAAGCCCCTAATAGCATATACATAAGTTGTTTTATAAAACAACCGACATCCGCCTTAACCTTTGTTGGCTTTGAAATTATGAATAGAGTTATACCCAGTATGACAGCAAACAGCTTCGCTGCATCTAAAGCCATACGAGTTTCATTTGTATATTTCCCCTCATACAGTATGCTGAATGCTGAATCATAAAAACAAACAAGGCAAGAGGCTATTAATTCGAACACAAACAATAGCATCCATGCGAGCAACTGGTATTTCGAATTTTTCGACAACCTTTTATAAGGATTAAAACTACTCATCGTTCTCGTCTTTCTTGTATCCTACTAAACTATCCTTGCAGGTCTTGGGATACGTAAGGCTTGAAAAAACGCTCTTGCATTAACTCGTATCTGCAGAGTTTACTTTTTAACATCTAGTCTTTCTTCTTTTGATAACATTATATACAGTTTTATTAAATAAGTTATAAATACTATTTTTATCACTAAGATCGACCAGTTAATTATTGCAAGAAAAAATTCTTCTATAAAAATATGATTTAGAAAATCAACATAATCACCACCCCTCATGCCAAACAATATAGACATTACAACATAAACAACATTTATCTCAAAAAAAAACAAAAGAATAAGTATTTCAACTATTATACATAGTTTATTCGTTTTGGAAAATATTAACATTGTAAGTAAACTCACAAATAGCCCTAAGTAAAGAAGCATAAAGGTTGAAATAAAATATGCTTTATGAAAAGCTATACTTAACACAACTCCTACTATCAAGATGATTAAAAATATAAAACCATGATATAATATAATTAACTTTTTCATTCTACCAGTCTTATTTCTATAGACACATAATTACTATTTTCTAATGTTTTTAATGTTATCTTTTCAGCATTAATTACATTACCAATATTGGTTTTAAAATAATCCACCAACCAAAACATTTGATTACGTGCATCTTTTTCACCTTTCAATTCTAATAAAGTAAAATTTCCTATTGTTATATAATATGTTACAGTCTTTATTTCTTGTAACTCATCTGGCAACCATTTTATAGGGATTTTAAATGTTAGAGTCTTACATTTCTTACCTTCCATTTGGGCTTTGAGCAAGCAGATGTTCAATGCCCAGATGCCATCAAGACGCATTTCCTTTTCGCCTGTGGAAACTGCCCAGTCAACAACGGAATAGAGTTGTTTCAGTGCATATTCTCGCTTTGAATTATCCACTTTCCCTAATATATCCAATAGTTCAGCCACTTTTTGGGCATACAATTTAAACAATGCTGGACGAGACACTATTTGATCTGGCTTACTTCCATCTGTCGTATGGCCTAAAGTAAAAGCAATACATCCATTGACATTTTTTCCATACATCTTGTATGTGTTTTGCCGAGCTTTAGGCAGTATCCCCTTAATAATAGCACACAACTCATCATATGACGAATATGGTTCTAATGATATATATGGTTGTAATGGTATATATGGTTGTAAACCAGTATAATATCTGATAACGCTATGACTATGACCGCTCACTATCTGTTTAACTTTTGAAATATTTTGGGCAAATATTATTGAACGGCAAATCTCTTCAGCTATAGCTTGCCTACTATAGGTTGTAATAATTTTCGTTTCAGCATTATCAGCAGCGTCAATATATATATCCCCCTCCAATACTTTCCGTTTTTTCCCATCAGAAAATTCCCACTCAACCCCAGGAATACAATCATAAAAAACATTATTTGTCAAAAAATTATCAAATGAGTCTAAATACGATTGTAATGGCACATCATTAAAACCATTACTATCGTTTGAAACGTCAAAGTGAGCAAAGCAATCTCCAAACCGGTGGAACAAGTACTCTTTACTATTTGAACCCATCTCATAATCATACTTAATGGCCCAAGTTGTCATTAATAATTCTACTCCATGGAAGCCTCCTGTTAATGCATGATTCCTCTGTTGAAGTCCGCCTATCATCCAAGTCGTATTCTCGACCATATTACCAACCTCAAGTCTATTCTTATCAATTGTTACATCAGTATCTCCCATTCTCACTTGTCCACCATTTTCAATATCTTCTTTTGATATAACATGAGAATCAGGCTCTTCTGCCCATCTACCATACTGTTCAGCAGTGGCGTAATCCATTCCCATAAGCATACCGATATAAGTAAACAAATAATAGTGTCCATCGGTGGTCCATTCTCCTCCCTCCTCATCTTGCAAGAACTTGAACACGTTCTTATCGGGGTTATGCGCTAAGTGCCATTGCTTATGGTGGAGGGCTGTGCCACCTGCATAGTCCATTAGGTTGTTGGTCGTTCCCTCTGCTCCGAGGTACTGTTCGCCCATCTCAAAGGGGTGTCGCAACGTGAAGGCTCCATGCGCTATCTCATGCGCCACAAACTTCGCCGTCGGACTGTCAAAGATAAAACCATAGTGGTAGCCTATCGGCATATAGCCTCCCGTCATGTAGGCTCTACCCTCCGAATCGAGCTTCTTTGCTTTATCCACATAGAACAACACGTAGGTTTCGCCCTCTGCCTTATCATGTTGCTGCTCGTATTGCGCTATGCATCTCTTCTCATCTTCGCTATAGGGCGTCAGCAAACCACTCCCACCATGCACAAACTGAACTCCGTCGGAATAGGGCATCCCACTAATATCACCGCCATCTTCCACTTTCACCTCAACGACTGCTGGCTTGAAGATTGCATTTATCTCTCTCTCGAGTTCACTAAACACTGGTGCTTTTGCATTATTAATGGTGACAACCTTCACATTAACTGTTCGTTTTGCGTAAGAAAGCAAGGTCATTCGTCCAAGAACTGTCCCCTGCTCTTCCTCTTGTGTCGCATCGCCATAAGCGTAGATATTACTCTCATCACCATCACCCTTCCCCTGTAGTTTCAATACGTTTTCATCTCTCACGACAGGCATTCCGTAATGATCCTTAAAGGTCGTGATGCCATTGGCTCCATCCACTCTCACCTTATCTTGAGAATAAGCCTCGACACTTTTATATGGCACTCTATATCCACTGCCAACAACCTCATACATCGATATGCCATGTTCTCCATCGTAGGCGTCAAATCCATATTTCTGCTCCTCGTAAGGCGTGAAGGTTACTGCACCGCTAACTCCCCTATTCTTCTCCTTATTCAGCATATCCAGCATCGTCGAGTTACTACCTGCGGCTTTATACTCTGCCTTCCCCATAGGCTGACTATCTCCACCAACTATCACAAACTCCTCTCCGTTCTTCGCCGTCACAAGAACTCGTTTCTTATCTCCTACGAGATATGTGATATCCTCCTCAGTTCCCTCTTCCGTAACTGCTATGTATCGACCATCCTCGTTTCTGTATATACTCTCTATATTCCTGTCAACCGTAACTGTTTCCCGAATATGGTTATTGTAGGTTGCCTGAGCTATATTGGTCTCATATTCCGCTATGCGTGCTGCCACTGCTTCGGGGTCACCAAGCAATAGGTCGTCCTCGATACTGTGCCATGTACCTCCCACTATGACATTATCAGTGTTCACCTTCAGATTCTCATACTCACATATAAAATAGGTTCCCCATAGGGGCACAAGGAGGTTGAAGGTGCCTTTATAGCTATCGTCACCATTAGCTGTCACTGTTCGGATGACGTACTTTGTTCTTCCCGTCTTATTAACTATTGTATCGCCTATCTCAACATCCTTACGCAGAGTGAAGTTCTTTATCTCCTTTTCCTCCACGCTCTTTCCGCAACCGCAATCGGGGCACTCCTCAATAGTCGGCTCTGGGGCTGCTGGAGGCACTTCAAACTCTGTCCATTGTGTATATGCTGATGGCTCGGTATAGGAGCACTCGCCTGACACTCTGACCCGCCACTTTGACCCTCGCGGTATATCGAAATAGGGAAACTCGTTGACAAAGGCCTGTTTGTTGAAATTATTATCCTCGTCTATTCTATCGAGTTCAACATTATACGACTCGTTATGGTCTCCTTGTGCCCATTGAAAATTAGCCTGTGTTCCTTTCATCTCGACCGTCACATTCCCTGGCACTCCACATCGGTAGAGATACTGAAATGAACGGCATTCGCTTTTTCCACCTCTACTAAACTGAATAGCACCTGACGGATCGCTCGCCGTCACTCTCCAAACGTAGGTCATCCCTGGCTCCAATATCGTCAATGCAGGCAAGAGTTGCTGTGAGAGTTCACCATTTAATGTCGATGTAAAATATGGTTCCGTACTCGACACTATGGTCTCATTCGGTATATTCTCCACGCGTTTCTCCCACATCTCGAAGGTATACTTGACAGGCATCGTTCCTCCCTGCAGTTTGCAAGCCCGCCATCTAAAAATCATCGGAACGTCATTCAGACCAAGTACCTCTCCTTCTTTCGGATCCAAGAGTACTGGAGGTTCTCCCGTCACTATCCATGCTGACGTCTGTGCCACATTCGATATTCGACGATGCGTGCGCCAATGACGCAACTCCGCTGATATCTCCCACAAGCCACCTGGAAGCTGTCCCGTTGTTTTATACTTTTCGAGAGAGTAACCCTCAAACTTAAGATTCTTCAAGTTAAAGCTCTCACTGAAATCGACTCCACACAGATGTATTCCACTACCTCCATTGATTAGTATTGGTGCAACCTGTGGTGTCTCTATAGTCTCTATCGTGATGCCAACAGACTTCATACGGATATGAACATACACCTGCATATTATCTATTGCGAGGTCATTGACTGTGCCCATAAGCATAAGAGGTCCATCTATCCGCATATAGTCATCCAACGTCAAGCTATAGGGCGTCACCATTGTCGCCGTTAGGTTAACCGGATATTTCTGTGCTGATGCTACAAGTGGAATCAAAAGAACTATTAATGACAAGATTCTCCTCGACAATTGTTTTGTCAGGAAAAGGTGATGAAAATTATGTATGGTTGATATAGCCTGCATTTTATTTATTCTACTTGTAATAACACTTATTTTACTATAATCTTGACACTGCGATGCTCCCTCTCGGCATCGAGAGTCACGAGGTATATACCAGATATTTCAGTTGACAGGTCAAACTGGACATTATATCGAGAATCGTCACTAAGAGACTCCATCCTCACCTTTCGACCATTTGTCACATCATATATCCTAACTTCAGCCTGCAGTTTATCTCGCAACTCAATCTTGGCCGTAATCAGACCACTTGTAGGATTTGGAGAGACGACAAACTTACGTATAATAGGATCATACCCAAGGTCACTCACAATCTCCTCATCTTCAGCATCCGACACAATCTCTATAGTCTTATGTCTTGAAGATGTACAACCACTTGAATTCGCCCACAACGAGACCTCGTATGTACCGACACTATTAGGCTTGATTCTCAGGATGTACGACTCATCATCCTCTTTAGTAACATCAGTGAATACCTCAGTTGGGTAGTCCCACTGCTTGTTATCAAGTTCCATATTCGACAATTCAATTATCACCACCTCATCCTCAATAGAGGCAGAAGCAGGCATCAGAAAATCGGTCTTCAAGGCATCATTTCCGATTGTTAGACTGACATCATCATGAGCAAAGCAACCAGCTTCATCAGTAACAGTCAAATGATAAGCACCCTCTTCAGAGGCTTCGAAAGTATTCTTACAAGAGAGGACTTCGTCCTTCCCATTCTTCCATTCATACGTTGAATAGATTCCCGTACTAAACAAGTAAGTATTACCTGGACAAATTGTAATATCCTCTCCAGCATAAACCGTTAGCTGCTCAGGTTCAGAAACCTCGTATACGCCTTCTGCCACGCAATTATTGGCATCAGTTACAATCACTTTATACTCACCAGCCTTTAGGTTATCAGCCACTTCTGTCGAACTACCTTGAGACCATTGGTAGCTGTACTCTCCAACACCTCCACGTCCCTCTACTCTAAGTTTGGCATCGCTATATCCATAACACGTAGCATCTCTGCGAATCATAAGATCTATTGTGACAGGCGATGGTGTCATAACGTCAAAGCTCTTTTCGCTTTCGCATCCATTATCATCCTTGATGAGAACCTTATGTACGCCTGAAGCCAACCCAGAAGTGCTCATACCCTCTTCGCCATTCTCCCAATAGATATGATATGGAGAGGCAGGATATGCAACTTCTACATCACTCTCCTCTACCCATGCTCGACCATCAGAGTAGCCATAGCAGAGTACTGGGTCAGACTTGACTGCTTTCACTCGTGGAATGGTAGACTTCTCAATCACAGATGATTTCTTATCCCTGCAACCATTCTTGTCTGTTACTTCAACATCGTAATAACCACCCTGCTTCAGGCCACTAACATTTGGAGTAATATCTGACATTAATCCGCCATTCTCAGTCCACTGATAACTATAAGGCAAAGTTCCTCCATCTGATGTCACAACGATAGAGCCATTATCTTTACTGCAAGTTGTATTTGTGACATCCATAGCAGTAATAACAAGAGCTTCAGGCTCTTCAATAACAGTCTCAATTGAATTAACAGAGCATCCTTTTGAATCCTTTATATTAAATAAGTAAGTACCTGCCATTTGCGAATCATAAGAAGTTCCATCCAACCAATCCGACATTTCCGGCTTTTGAATCTTATAACCACCGTTACCGCCTTCCACTACAACATGAACTGCACCATCTGAAAGGCCCTTACATGAAACATCTTCGGTTACGACCTTGACAACTTCCAAAGGCTCAGGCTGAGTAACACTAATTTCACGAGCATAGGTAACACCACGACCATCCATAACCTCAAATGAATAGGTCCCGGCTTCCAAGTTCGGGAAGTAGGGGGAATTACCAAACTTTCCGCCATTAATTCTATACTGATAATTTCTCCAACCTCCCTTTGCCACAAGTTGAACTAAGCCATCATCCAACGCATAACATGAGACAGGATTCATAGTGTAAGAGAACGACAAGTTAGACTCAGGCTCATTTATCTCATATGTTTTTGACAAAACATTATTAAATGCATCTGTCACTTTAATATTATATTTTCCTGCCGTAAGATTTTCAAGAGTAAACGAATTATTAATCATCTCGTCTGGTTCTTCATCAACCATTATCACATATGGTGCCACACCTCCTTTAAGCGTTAGCTGAATAGAGCCATCACTATACCCCTTCTTTGACACATCAAGCTTATTACCTACCTCGAGTTGCATCTCCTCATATTTTTCAATTGTAAATGACACGCCACCCTCGAATTTATCATCTTCTCCAACAATTTTTACCGAATAGTTGCCTGGCTTCAAATCGTTGAACATCACTCTATTATCGACCACAATAGGATTAACATCTATTACCCCATATGATTCATACAACAATTCTATCTTCCGACCACCAATATCACCATCTCTTTCTATACATACAGAACCATCATTTTCGTCAGATTTTGTCTGATGTCCTATTTTAACAATTCTAAGAATATCTGAGATATATGATGTAAGAGTTATAAGCCCCGATTTATATGCGCACACTCCATCTGACACCTCCAGTTGATACACGCCAACGCTTAGATTCTCAGCGGTTTTAGAAGTTGAGACCACCTTATCCTTATTCGGTTCGTCAACCTTCACCCAACTATATGTATAATCTCCACTACCTTTCGAGACTATAGCTGACAGTTTTCCATCTGCTGATTCATTTGTTGTTGCATAGCTAACTACTTCTGGTTCAACAATCATAGAGCCATCTTTTACCGTTATAGTAGCATTATTAGTACACCCATTATTATCGGATATTTCAAAAATATACTCGCCAGCACTTAGCTTATCAAATGAGACTTCGTTACCCGTCTTCACTTCATCCGTCTTTGTGTTTGTTATTTTATATGTACTACCCACCGACAAGTTTCCCCCTGAAATTTTCAAAGTTACGCTTCCGTCATTATTGCACGTTGTCACATCCTTAGTATAAATGGCTTCAATTACATTATCATCTATTGTAACAGTACCCGAGATCTTACCTCCTTCTTTATCGGTCACCGCCACTTCATAAGTTCCACCTAATAAAGATTCGAACGTCACAGATGAATCTGGCTCTCGTTCAAGTTTAAGACCATTTCCTACTATCCCAATTTTATATGGCGCCCCCCATCCTCCGCTTGGTGTAATTGTCATTGTTCCAGTAGCTGCTTTGCATGCTGCAGGGGTTGTTATGTATTCAAAGGTTAGAGGAGTATCAGGTCCTTCAAATGCTATTTGAACAGGTCCACTCTGACATCCTTTAGTATCCTTCCCATAGAAAGTATATGTTTTCGCTGTAAAAATATTACCCAAAGATTTTGGTTCATTTTCCTTAAGAGTTCCTTCTTGTTCGATGTCATCAATATACAATGTATAACCATTCGAATTATTTCCTCCTGACGCCGTCAATTCTACATATCCGCCTGTACCATTGTAGTATTGGATTGTTTGAGTAATGTTAGAGGGCTTGAGTTCAACAGGATCAGGTTCTTCAATTTTAATTATTTTCTTATCATCTCCAGTTGTTTCGCATCCATTATTATCTTTTAACTCAATCGTATAATACAAATCTTCTCCTTCTGCATTTTTTGCTGCAAGTCCTAAAATGTTAATGTCATTCTCATTATTAATAGGCTCCCATGCCGAATCATTAATCTTATAGTGAGTTACATTACAACTACTATTCTTAACCACTTTTGTAATAGTAATTATTCCATTTTCACCCCCGTGACAAGTAACATCGCTTGTAAAATATTCATCTACATAAGGGTTTTTATATGGATTAAGCTCTACTAATTTACTAACAGGACATCGCTTTTCGTGATATAAGGTCACTGTATATATACCTGCAGATAAATCTGTCAGAAATTTATCTGCATTCATAAACACTCGCCTGCTATCTATAATACTATTTTCTGTTTCATCCAAGATTTCTCCAGAGTTATATTTATGAATTAATTTTTGCAAATTAGGTCCATCATCGCTACTGTTTACTTCATCGCTTAAATTTATAGAATAAAAATACTCATCCTCTTGATCTGAAGTTTCGTCAACTATCATTGAAATTTTCACTTCACCTTGTTCTTTCCCTTCACATAGCGGATCTTTAATAACACTCAAGCTAAAATCGAATACAGGAGCACTTTTGACAGTAATAGACCTTTCGTCGATAGATTTTGAAATACACTTATTCTCTTTTTTGTCAAATTCTTTTTGGAGCAATAAAACAGTATAAGTTCCTTCAGATAAAGATACGACAAATTCGTCGCTGGAACTAATTTCATCTTCTAATTTCGGTTGTTCATTTCCATCTATTATCTTATATGAAACATATCCACAATTTTGAGCATCAACACTCAGCTCCAATTTAGATGTTTGTTCATTACAACCAATCACGTCAGGGGAGCCAAAGCTTTTCCAAGACGCTTTCTTTAAACTATTATTATACTTTGCTTCCAAATACTCTTTCACAGTTATATTCAACGAAACACCTATTCCTCTTTCCTTGAACATAAAATTTCCACTTTCATTAACTATAGGATGTGGAAGAGTAATAGATTCACCATTTTCAGGTTTTTCAAAAGTAAATACATAATCCCTTCCTCTATCATATCTTAAATCCAAATTCGCCTTCTCACCCTTTACTAATATATACGAATCATCATCTTTAATATTAATTGTCATATTAGAAGGCTCCCCAATACAATGAAAATCTTCTTTATATGTTATATCTTTTTTTATCACCGGGGGCTTTATTGCACTTATTAGACAACGCGACATATTTTTATATTCAAAATACAAATCATATGTTTTTTCAGGATTCAACTTAGCATACAACTTACCAGTTGTCTCGTCGTTGTTTTGTGTCATATACACATTTTCAGAACCATCTGTTTCTTTAAAAAACAGTTTGGCATCACCTTCATCAATATTCAAAAATTCGGGTATTCCTGAAACAATATAATCTTTATTTCCCACAATGTATTCTGAAGACAAGCTTACTTTAAGAGATGGTTCTTTTATTGTAAATTTGTCTAATTCACAACCAGAACTTTTATCTTTCACAATATATGTCCCTGCTTGAAGATTTTGATAAGAGTTATAATTCACCCCTTCTATCACTGATGACTTTGTCTTCTCAATTAATTTACCTTCGCAATAAACTTCAATACAATCATTAGCATCTTCACCATCAAACTTCAATGAGAGTGACACAGAGCCATCTTTAGCATCAAAAGAGGTAACATCACTCAAGTCTACTTTTTTTAGTTCATACGATTTACTTGTAACTTCCACACTACCCTTAACTTCATTGCCACATTCATTTTCAGTTATTACGACAGTATACTGCCCCGACTCTAATCCAGCAAACTTATACACTCCTTCTTCTACAGAAGCTGTAATGTTGTCACAATCATTCAATCCTCCAACATTCTTTTTCAGCTTAAAAGTTTTATTAGACGGAGGAATACCATTCACAGAAATAGTTCCACAAGCAAAGCCTGATATGGTTGGCGTTGAGACTAAATTCATTCCAAGTGTGACTGATACGTTATGAGAGATTTTAGGATTATCTTTATTTACAAAAGTCACTGTATTTTCCCCAAAAACAAAACCCGAAATTCGATAACTATCAGTAGTGCTAAAATCAAAACTCTCTAAAGTACCACCATCTGCTTTCTTGTATATATCTTCATTACTTTCACTTTCACTATTATAACTCCAAATAGCATTTGAAGCATCATCTAATGAGAACGATACTAAACCATCGTTACTACACAACGAAGTCGGATTTTTTAAAATATTTGTCGAAAATTCTGGAGCTTCAGGTATAGACAATTTTGTTTTAAAATTGGATGTACATCCGTCCGCATCCTCAATAATCCAATATTGTACTTCATTAGGCGTTATATTATTCAATTGAAACCCACCTTCGTTTAAAAGAAAGCTTTTGTATAGTATATCAATATAGTTATCATAAATACCTTCAAATAAATATTTATTGTTATACATTTTATTGATATAGTCATCATCTATTAAATAAATTTTCCATTGGTTACCTCCCTTTTCCAAAACAACATAGTCAATATATTGATTCATAATATTGGCACCTTTCTTCACTTCAAGACTTTCACTTCCTATATTAATTACTTTGGAATACTCTTTGCCAACATAATATTTCTTTCCAGAAGTATGAATATAATTTCCATCTGTATCAAGATAAATAAAATTACCACCCTGTGATGTTGGAATACCATGTTTATACTTCACTAATCTCTGTTGTATTTGTTGTTCTTGAAATAAATCAAATACAAGATAATCACTTCCCGAAGAGCATCTTAGCCAACACGCATCATAATCGTAGATTTCATATTTTATCCCTGAAGATTTTACAGTTTCTGTTATCTTATAACTATTTTCATCAACTTTGTATTCAAATTCAATATCACCATTATTGCTATATGAGAAAAAATGAGTTTTAGTACCCTGATTGGTTGATGTTTGTACAGCTCTCCGCTTCTCATATCCCCAATCAGATGATTCGTATTTCCAACTTTCTGGCTTAATTGTTTTGACCAAATAGTTATAATAATCTCTATTGTCGTCGAACAATATTGATTTTCCGTTACAAGGGTGAGGCGTACCTGTCCAACCTTTGTCTCTGGTTAAAGTTTCATTATCTCTAAAATAATAAAAACCACTTTTATCTTGATTAGGTATAGCAATGGTAACATGAGTTGTTTTTTCATTACACTCTGAACTGACCTTCAATTCATTGATACCATTAACTTGCGTTGGTAAAAATTTATTACGCAATTCCTGTTTATAATATTCCTTCCACGACTCTTTGTATTTAGATTCCCAAATATTAATGTTATCCAATTCTTTATCATTATCATTAATAAATGCTACTTTATCTTCAGGTTTGAAATTATTTACGTCATTATTACTAATTTCAAGGACCACCTTGTCGCTTACCTTGATTTCTTTTTCGTTGGCCTTATAAACCCTATAATTAGTTCTTGGTTCGTTCGAATCGTCTGTAATTTTTATAGACACATGATACTCCGATTCACTATTTGTAACATAACTTGTATATTGTTCGGATGCGTCATCATAGACAACAATTTGTTCTGCTTCCACTTCGTTTTTGGAACCTGTAATCCTTTCCACCTTGACTTCTCTTTTCGAGCCAGTTGTACTTTCATCATTTTGTTGATCAGTAGGACCACTTGAAAAATTATTTCCTTGCAGGAGTACAAAATACTCAGAGAAACCCTTCACTGTACCAAAATAGCGGTCCTTTGTTTCATATATGAATATTCCTTTTTTATAATCAGACGATTTTACATTCATTTCACATGCTATTACATCTTCATTTTCACTTAAGTTATTCTCTAAATAGCACATTATATCTTGCATGTATACTGATTCCGATGGGTCTTTAAGTCTCACTGTAAGTATATACTTACTACATGCTGCCAACTTTATTTCAGCTGTAAAATTTGGAGCTTGCTTATTAAACTTGCAATACACTCTATTACTTTCTCGAGGAACTCCATCTATCATTGTTTCTTCAACCCAAAATTCTACTTTTTTCCCTATTCTTTCACTATATCTATTTACGGGCGGTATATCAGACAACGAAACTACAACCTCATCATGTCCTTCACATTTAATTATCCTAACCTTATCTGTCAATTCTATTATTTCCCCATCTCCATTAAACTTACAGAAATATCGAACTATACCAACTTGTTTTCTATTGATTAGACTAAAGGAGAAATAATCATTCTCATCTACATTTACGTCTACTATCTCCGTCCCCTTTTTACTTTCAATTTGTGACAGAAACGGCACATCATCTACAACTATTTTAGTAGTCAATGTAAATGATTCAGTATGATTCAAATTACACTTTCCCTGGTCACAACTAATTTCTCTACTGATTACATCATATACATCAGGTTCAATATCTATTATCTCACTTTGTTCTTCATCACATCCTTTCTTTTTCTTATTAACATTTGTCTTCATCTCAACCGTTTGCCTAAACTGCTGAGTCGAATTTTTCCAATCAGAACCTATAACATAAATAAAATCATTAACGCCCCCCTGTTCAAATTTTTTAAACCACCCGTAATCATAATATTTTTGGTCCTTATAACTATTTCGATTCTCGTTAAAGAATCCAAACTCTCTCTCTTTTACCCAAGAAGGATTTTGAGCATCACAATGGCATACTGACCATAATGACTCATTAACCATGACCACATAACTAATCTCATTATCATCACAGTTATTCGTATATGTATATGTATTGGTATTTTGGCCTTCTGCTATATTTATTGTGCACAGCAAAATTATACAGCTCAATAAAAAAATACGTGTATTCATATTCAATCAAGTCTATTTGTATGTGAACATATATCTATAAGATGTTGTAACCCGGCTAAATCCAGGCAATGTATAATTGAATAATAGTGGGTACAAACCATTTTCTCCTTTATACATCTTGGGGATATCATTTGCTGATAAAAAGTTTTTCAGTTCACTTGTTTCCGAAACTCTCTTTAGTCGAATCATATCAGCTAACTCGGTACTTTTACTTTTAAAATCTTCGTAGACATAATATGAACTGGCATTTTTAACCCTTGCATATTTAGCGACTTCTACAAAATCTTCTTCTACTCTGACTTTAGTATTGGGTGTAATAATCGTGACCATATCCGAGTTCTGAGGCGGAGTCATTCCCTTAAATACACTCTGCAATGAAGTATTTCCATACATAAAGGGTTTCAGACCTCTTACATACCATGGAGTATTTTCATAATCTACTACTATCTGTATAAGATTCGCTGCTTCGTCATTAATCAAATACTCATAACAGTCAAACATTTCTGGACTTGCCGATTTTTCTTCCAAATCACTATTCATACTATATGTATTTGAAACTATCTGAATTGGAGATATATTTTTAGCCTCCATATTATCCATCTTCTCCCTAAACGTCTTATACTTACTTGTTCTGAAGTCTGCACTACATATTTCTGTTGTCTCAAGTATGGCCAAATCAGAGGTAGCTTCGTGTGTTGTGAGGGTAATATCACTACCATCGCTCTCCACATTCTGCTCAGTTGTTTCAATATTACTAAAACTTGATGCTACACTCTTTGGCTCATTAATAATAGCAATATTATAAACTACATCTTGTTTGAGATTAAGATTATTCAGAGAGGTCTCGACGTAGAACTTAGCACCATTAACACCTCCGCTCTTACTTCCCTCCTGAAACGTAAACTTACTATCCAACGTCTTTCCACTCTGCTTTTCAACTAATCTAAGTTTCTGCTCATACCCAGATGGGATACCCTCTCCCTTCTCATTTGCAGGTCGGAAGAGATATGAATAGTTGACCGACGTTGCCAAATAGGCCTTATCATACTCGTTAGAGAAGAAATTGTACTGTCCATCTGCCGGATAGCTACACAAAATATGCTCTGGCAATATATAGTTGGGACGATTACCCGATGTAAACTCTATTTTTCTCTCCTCAACTATTTTAGTCTTACCATCATCGTCAGTCAACACTTCCCATTTACCATATTTGTTCTTTCTTTGAAAAGATACTACGGCATGTACAACATAGGATGTCTGACTCTCAAGAGGCTCATCAAGGTCAATCGTACATACTCTCATATCTTCTTTCTTGCTTATTGCACCACTAAGGACCGCACCATCATCTTTTCTCGCAACAGAGAACTCATCCAAATTGACCTTATATGTCCATTTTACCTTGTCTTCATCCTCAATCTGCATCTCTTCATCAACTGGCATATTAAGTACAAGCTGAGGAGCTATGAAGACATTTACGTCGGTGGCACTCTCAGAAGGAGTCAGTTGTTTTATTACCTCCATTTCGCCAAAAGGACTACCTCCTCGTATATCGCACTTTTCACCGACGCTAAAAGGAAGTTCAAACTTACCCTTAACAAGACCTCCCAAGATACTAAACTTGCCACCAATTGAACCAGCAAGATAGATAGGATTTGGACCAGAACCTTTCAGCACAGCTGCTGTCTCTGCTTTTGCGATAGAGAATTTCTTATTCTTTCTGAACAATTTAAAGTACATTCCTACATCTGCTTTTACATAAGCCCAGGCCTGAGCTGTAGCGAACCACCCATCAATCCCTATTGGTGGCAACGAACCTGCACAATGAGCATTAGGCCCATAGTTTTTCAAAACCATATCGGAACCAATGCCTAATGCTAAGTAAGCATAGAATGGCATTACCTTAGCATCTAAAGTCTGCGAGAAACTACTTCCGAATGCGATTCCTTTTCCATTCAGAACCGCTTGATTCTTATCAACCGTTGACTCGTACTTCTTGAGAACTCCGAGAACCTCAGCTGGTGGTGGGGTCACATCTGGAACTTCAATTCCCATCATAAAATAGCTCTTTGTCTCTGCTATATTAAGCAGTTTCAGACCATTTGGGTCAGACGGTGTTCCTATACGTACATACCATTTCTTGTCGTTATCGCCTGTCTCGAAGTAGGCCTTAGCACTACCCATCTTACCTTCAGGACCTATTCCTTCGAGAATTCCCCACTTGAGATAGGTCTCCATATCAGCGTTATATATATCGTTTGCAAAGTCGAGTTGCACTGCCATCTTTGCAGTAAACGGACCTCCTAAAGTAGGCTTTTCTCCAAACTCATTGTCTATAAAATCGTTGAAGTTATTGCTTACCTCATTTGACATATCTCCGGAAAATCTATTTGCAACATTCTCCCCGAACTTCTTCTTCAATGCATCCTTCAACGAGGTTAGTTCTGCAGTTTTATACATTATCCGCGCCTCGCCAGTCATTGCGACAAAATTGACGCCCCAGTTTTTATTGAACTGCATCTCGAAACCAGCCTCTGCGTTAAGCATATCAGGTGCTGCTAACAAACCAAACTTCGTTCGAGCCATAAAACCAAGGCCGACTTTTTTGTCGGGCACATAACAAACGCCAGATAGAGATTTTCCAAATTCATTTTCATTCTCTTTCGTACTATGTTGCATGCCATAATAGAGACCTCCACCGAGTCCAAAGAATGTTAATGCTGGAGCTATCTTAATGCCATTTTCAGGAGACGTCTCAAGGAATGCGTCAGCCATAAAATAGCGAGATCCATCTTTCTTTCCAAAGACTCCAACAGCACTAACCTTATACTTATCATGGAGAAGAGACATATCTATTCGGCCACGAAATCCTTTTCCATAAATCTCATCATCATCCTTGAACATTACATGTCCCTTCAGAGAAAATGCGTCGGAGTGGTAATCAACACCGACAGAGTCCATTTTTACACTTTTAAACGTGTATGTCTGAGCATCTCCAACCAATGTAATTTTTGTCGAACCTTTAAATTGTTCGTTCAATTGAATATCAGTCTTGACACTTAGTCCCACCTCCGTATAGGATGTATCGACACTTACAATAGGCGTTACTGGAATAGGCGAAGGTCCATATTTAGACTGTCCAGCATATGCAAACTGTTGCGACTCATTGTAGATCTCCTGCGAAGAAAATCTCTGATTAATAACATTTCGGATGACAGGTTCTATCTCGCTTATTGACAACTGAAATCCTGCTATTGATGGGGTCTGGAAATTTGCATCTATCAAATCAAAACTTCCTATGGATACGTATGGCTTATCTTTCTGAAACACCAAGTTCTCAAAATTCACTCCATGCATCTCAAAACGAGCAGAACCAAGACCCACATTTGCATCTACAGATAGTTTTCCATTAAGTTTTACCTTTGGAGATATTTTACCTTTAGAGATTTTTATCTCAACATTAGAACTTGGATCGAGTTCGAGATTAGCACGCCAAATTGGGAAGTCTACTTTTTTCGTCAACTCTGCATCAAAAAGGAATGTCTTCTGAGCCGATTCATAGTCAGCCTTATATTTAAGTGTCGAGGCCTCTCCGAAAGGAGGCACGTTAAGTTTTCCTTCAAAACATAACTTCTCAATTTTCCCCTTGAGCATGTCAATCTTCAAATCGTTGATACTCATACACCATTTGTTCGGGTCTATTGAGCTATCTCGGATAATATCCTTAGCTTCGCCATTTCCACTAAATCCCTTACCATCAAAAATTGCCTTGTCAAGATTAAACTTCATCTCTGAATCTTCACCCATGCTACCAAAGAAGCCTGACAAGACAACTTCTGCATGTGAAATTGCAACACCCCTCCAAGCCTCCTTATTATTCTTTTCTTCTTCTTCTATCTCCTTTTTTCGCTCATCCGACAACTCTTCGTTTTCGTCTACTACTATCTTGAAATAATTTTCAGGAAACTGGACTGTCGACGGAGTCTTGGTCAAGCTTTGATCAAGAGTAAGACCTTTTAGCACGAATGTCATCTCATCGACACCCCCAATACGAAACCGCTGATCGACATTAAGGGTGGCATAGAAATCGTCAAAGTCGACAAACTCAGCTTCAAAATCGAAGCATATTCGACCTGTGCTTTTCCCATTATCATCAACACCATAAATTGAATTATCCTTTACGACAAATGCCATCTTGGCATATATCTTATCAATGCCTTCGCACCCGAAATGAATTGTTGTTCCCTCCTTAAAAATAACTGAACAATGAGACCCAAGAGGACGCTCTACATTTCCTATCAACTCAAGTTTGCCATCAACATCAATAATACCATTTTCTCCTTCCAAAACCGCCTTGCCATCAAATGCAAGTTCTTGTCCCGAATCACCAAATTTGATAAATGCACAAGCCTCTATCCAATTGCGCATATCAGTATCCTTGGTTGTTATCTTGCTTATATAAAGAGCATAACTACCATTCTTTATTCCTACGGGTAGCGGGCACTCCCTCTTTCCATTAACAATATCTCTTATAGATGTAACTAAGCGTTTCTCCTCTCTGACCTTTTCTTCAATAGCTCTACAAGCCTCGTGTCTATATTGCAACTCCGGTCTTGGGTGCTGTGTCTGCGCCAACAACTGTGTTACACGGTCATTTATATTGTCGTAAGCGTCAGATATATAACCATTAGCCACCTGAGACAAATCATTCGCAATCGAAGTATTTGTACTATCACTTCCTAATACGCCTCTTACAATATCATATATCAAACTATCCGCCGCAGATGTAGTCTTCTCCTTTGCTTTATCGATGGTCTCATCAATAAAATCCTTGTCATCACCATCTGTATCTTGGTTTTGACCAACAGCCATAGTTGCTAATGAGAGGAACACTATGGCAACGAAATATTTTATTCTATCCATTTTCATCAGAATTCAGTTTTAAATGACAAGTGTTTATCATTGCGTTTAAGCGCACAACTAAACGAATATGTGTATGTTAGATTCGCTGACAGCTGGGTCTTTTGTTTTGCAACGTCACTACTATTATTCACACATGAGACATTAAAATTTACATTATGGTGCGAAAGGAAGGAACACGTTGCAGATAGTCTCGCATTTAACACATTACTTTCAATAGAACCCTTAACAATACTATATCCAACGGACGACGACAGACTGACCAGTCGTGCTATTGGTGTACTTAGGGTAAGTGTTGACGTGTACACATCGCTTGAGCTCTCGGGCATCTTTGTATTATTCCAATTGACCGACAATGTGGCGGAAATCTTTGTTGGAACATGTCGCATACTATATGCAGCATTTGCATTAAACAACTCGTTGCTCACAAAACGAGTATAATGCTCTTGGTCATGAGAGGCCCTTTGGTACGAAAAGGCTCCGCTCAGAGACTGAGGTAGTCCATCGTCACTACTACCTATTTGGTAGCTGATATTAGACGAAAGGGATAAACTCATCTCAGTATAGCTCAATGTATCAAGGTTCTGATACTCATTAGTCTGCGTTATTTTCTCGATAATATCTCGCACATGAACATACTCCTGAGTATTAGAAGCGTTAAATCCGATGTTTAGTTTCTCGATAGGGCGAACACTCAAGTTTGCAGAAAAAGCTATCTGAGAGTTTGTATTAACATCTTGATTACCGAGATTGTCACGCTGATAGCCGACGTCTCCTCCGAACTGAATAACCTTACCAAACTGTAGATTCATGTTCAGCGATATTCGCTCAAAATCGTCCGTATTGTAGAATGTCCCAAGCGTAGTGTAGTTTGGTTCAACCCGTTCGTAGCTGAAGCCAACACTTCCTATAGGTATTCTCTGCGATATTGAGCACTTACCGGCCCGGTACCTTACAACATCTCCGCTATTATCAAAGATACGTTCATTAGATGTTGTATCAGCATCACAGTTGCGATTCAGAAGGCTTAGAGCAAATTCTCCTGCAATGGTCATACTCTCTAAGGGATGAGCTTCAACCGAAATACTACTCGCTATATTATCACGAGGCGAAACATAAGAAGAATCCCCTGGCATATATGGCAACGAATCATCAACATCCTTTACTTTGATTGCATTTACTGATACAGTTGCATACTTCGCTTTATAACCTATCAGGAAACCACCACCCCTCATTTTGTATGAGGCCTCTGTATACTCGGTTGCCTCTACGGCCTTCTGCATACGACCTCCGAATGCCATAAATCGCCATGGTCCATCAGGAGTCAGTTCTATACCACCACCAAGAAATTCTCTACCTTGCATGGTATAATTCGAAAACGACATAGAACCGTAACCTATGTACGCTTTAACCCATTTATATTGTGGCGTTAGAGAAAGTCTATTAAAAGGACTTGTACAAGCCTTTGTTAGTTCTCTGTTTGTATAAGCAAACGTAAGAGGGACTTTCACGAGATTCCAGAAATCCAAATTGACTCCTCCCGATATATATAGAGAATAGTCTACATCCTTATCAGGGTTTGTACTCTTGGTCCATATATTGCTATTAGTAACACTTCCGCTGACCTGAAGAGGATCTGCCTTGATTACGCTCTCAATATCTTGAGCTTTTAATAAAGAAGGCATTAGTGTCATTAAGCATGACATTTTAAGTATAATAGTATTTCCCACGACTTACTTCTGCTTAACAATGTCACTTATTCCTGATTCACTCATATCGGAGAAGAGAATTCTCACAGCATAGCCATACTTGATATCAAGTCGCACATTCTTGTCGAGATAAGTATCTGAGACCGATACCCTATCGTAGGCCTTAAGAACACCTTCTCCCTCCACTCTATATATCAAAAGATGGGTTGGGGTCTTTCCAACAATATCCTTAGGCATTTCAATGGTAAGCATATTACTTGCCATTGCCTCCTTAAGCTTTATCTTAGGAGCTTTCACTTCAGGCGCATCCATATGCAAACGCCGCCAGTTATCAGACTTTGAGAGATTTCCTGATTTATCCTGAGCAACGACAAGGTAGTCGTATGAAACACCATATTGTGCTGTCTCATCATAATAATCGTATACTTCGGCCCCTGTTGATTGCACGCTAACGATTTGCTTCAACTCTCTTTCATTTCTTCGCATCACAAAATATACAACTACGTCACTATCGAAACTCTTCATCCATTGTATATGAGCCCTACCAGCCTGACCATCAGGTTTCATAAGTTTTGGAGCAATCGGAGGAATTGTATCTGGACGTTCCAAGACAAGCACCTCAGAAGGTTGCGAAGTGTTACCTCTCACATCTACAGAGCGCACATGATAGTATATTGTATGAGCAAGAGTGTTTAATGGTATAGTCTGCTCGAAAAGTGTATCTCTCAAAACATAAGACGTCTGCAGAGAGAACTCTCCAACAGGGCTATTACTTGAATATACTCGATATCCTTGCAAGTCTTTCTCGTGATTTCTGCTCCAGCGAACAGATACAACACCTGTTGAATCAATTGTTCCTGTTAATCCTACTGGTACAGCTGGAGGTATACTGTCAACCAATTCGACATAACTCTCATAAGGTGTAGTTAACTCTACAGCACTATTGTAGGCTGATATTTTATAATAGTTCGTGATATCAGGAAGATTATCAATATACGTGCGCTTAGTATTATCCTTGAAATCCTTTATCATTTTAAAGCGCTCTTTTGGACCACTACGACGATAAATTCTAAAGCCCTCCACTGCTTCTGCACTCTCTTCATCAATATACCATTCCAATTCAACTCTTGAATTGTCTACAACTCTCTTGTTTATTATTTCGGGAGATTTCGTTAAAGCCTTCATACCATGACCTGCAACAACTTCGGAGGGTACGCTCTCCTCCCCAAAACAGGTGACACCTATAACACGATAGTGATATAATGTCGTATTATCAGATATTGAATCGGTATAAAACATATATCTCGAATCAACATCCTCATTAGAGAACTGAATGGATGGTTTGTCATTTATTACAGAGAAGTGTATACCATCCGTAGAGCGTTCCACAACATAACGTACGTAATGACGTGACAAATAACGGGTATCCCATTGCACCACAATAGCTCCATCATTAGAATGTATTTCTGGTTTACCTATGATTGGTAGTTCTGTATCCACTGCCGAAGTAATAAAAACAGATGCTGTATCAGAGGCAAGACTGTCAGGCGTAGCCGCATAAACTCGATAGAGATACTTTTCTCTTTTATCCGCTCTTTGGTCTTTGAACGATAGTGCAGATAGATCCGCTACAAAAGAAGACATATCTGCTGCATACAAAGCAAACGAGAAATACTGGTGTTTAGTATTATGTTGCTGGTATATTTCAAAAGGGGTCTTGGCTACCTCAAGAGTATCAAAAATACATTGAGCCGCAAGTGCAACCATATCATCATTATCCACATTTGCCTCCCAATCTTCAAGAGATGCAACCCTAAGCGGTTGATGAGTAAGCTTTATGCTTTCTAAGGAATCAGTGAAGAGACTATCCCGAAGAATTGTCACTCTCTCGACCATATAGCCATAAGTATTTCCAAGTCGCCAAGCATCATAATTCGTGGGAGCCCATCTTAAAGATATGACTCCTCTCCGACTACTCGCCGTCATTACATAATTCTGAGAATAACCAAAGTGTGTTATAGTCAGAAGTATGATAAGTGCAAAATATTTCATCATCTAATTGTTACTCTGTTCTTATTATTTCATATTCTGGATTGTCGTTAAACCACTTTCTAACCGCTATCAGTGCATTTTTGTACTCATTATCGTTCTTCAACATCCCAATAGAGTCGAATTTCACTGGGAAGTTAACAACAATTGGAGCCAACCATTCCATGATTCTATATCCGCACTCAACTTTGGTCGAAACATCTGGATTAACACATGAACATTTTAGACTCTCATCTTGAAGTAGGCTCACGCAAAAATCAATCACTGGCTTGCTTCGTGTAAAGACTAAATCTGGTACAATAGCCTCCACAAAACTCGCTTCTGGATTGGCCTTATTCAATTTGGACAATATCCACTCCTCGACCTGTTTATTTCCAAGACGAGTCAAAGCTATTGCAAGCGACCACTTCTTCTCAATGTTCATTTTCTCGTTATAGAACACCATAGATATTGCTTCATAA
>JABUTU010000095.1 GCA_021443545.1 Marinilabiliaceae bacterium
CAAATTGCTACTATTTGCAAAGTTCTGCAAAATATGGAACAAGTGGCAAGAATGCAAAAGGTATTAATTCTAAAATTGATGTTGAAGGTAAGGCAATGGCGAAAGATGCAGATGCTTTTGCAAATGGCGAAGTTGCATATCTATTGGGTGATGCGTGGGGACAAAAAATTGGCGAAGAAGGCGACACACTTCCTGTTTTGGAAGGTGCAAAAGTTTATAGAGGTTCAACATCAAATGTAAATTGCACCGATGTATTTACATACTCATACAATAATACTAACATATTCACGGGAACAATAACACACGATGGGATATTGAATTTTGATACTCAATACCATTGGAAAGAGTGCAAATTTTGTGGTGAAATTTTGGAACCCAAATGTGCTCACGATTCCGACGGTATAAATGGCTCTTGCTCAATTTGTCCTCTTTTGGTTGATGGCTACTACCAAATTGCTAATGCTACTCAACTTGCTTGGTTTGCCGAAAAAGTTAACGCTGTAGATAATTTTAGCAACGCAAAACTCGTTGCCGACATTGATTACAGCGATTTCACTACTATGATTGGGACAGGGTCAAGGTATTTCAGAGGCAAATTTGATGGCAATGGCAAAAAAGTGAAACTCAACATTAATGTCTCCGCGGACTATGCTGGTTTGTTCGCTTATACCTATGGTGCTCAAATTGAAAATGTAATTGTTGAAGGCTCAATTACTTCGACTGCAAGATATGTTGGCGGTATTGTTGGTAGGGCTGGTGATAATACAATTATCAAAAAATGTCAGAATTTAGCAACCATATGTGGTCTCGAAGAAATTGCAGGCATTTGTGGATATGCTCAGAAGAATGTCATTATTTCTGATTGTGCGAATCTTGGCAATGTTAGTTATAAATTACAGAAGGGTTGTCATGCTGGTATCTTAGGTTATGGAGTGGACTTATCAAAGGTAGAGAATTGCTACAACTATGGATTAATTTCGGGATATGACTTTCGTACAGGTGCAATAATCGGTCAATCTAATTGTCAAGTGGCAAATTGCTACTATTTGCAAAGTTCTGCAAAATATGGAACAAGTGGCAATAATGCAAAAGGTATTAATTCCGAGGACGATGTTGAAGGTCAAGCAATGGCGAAAGACGCAGCAGCTTTTGCAAATGGCGAGGTGGCATACCTCTTGGGCGATGCATAGGGTCAAACACTTGACGAAGATGGCGATGCATACCCAGTTTTGGACGGTGCAAAAGTTTATAAAGCAACAATTTCTGATACTGAAAACGGAGAAGTTTCATTATTGAAAACGTATTGTAACGCAGGCGACGAAGTTTCATTTGTAATCACTCCAAACTCTGGTTACGAACTCGACAAGATTGAAGGCGTTGAAGTTGCCGACGGCAAATTCACAATGCCAGCAAGCGATGTTACGATTTATGTTTCATTCAAAGAATCTGAAACTGTTACCGCAATCGACGCAATCGTTGCTGAAAACACAGGCGATGACGAACTTTTTGACCTCTTAGGTCGTCGAGTAAATGAAAGTTATCGCGGACTTGTTATCACGAAGAGCGGCAAGAAATTCTTGAAAAAATAAACAGAATCATTTTACGGTCAACGTTTAAGGGGCATTCGGTTTTCGGATGCCCTTTATGCACTCACAAAAAAAAGATTAGCTATTCTTTTGTCTATATGGAAATTAGTTGTAATTTTGCGCCGTTTTATAAACCAATTAATTTTAAATAGTTTAATAATGAACCAGTACGAAACCGTTTTCATTTTAACTCCCGTTTTGTCTGAGACTCAGATGAAGGAAGCGGTCCAAAAGTTCAAGGACTTGATTCTCTCAAGCGGAGCAGAGATGGTGAACGAGGAGTCATGGGGGCTACGTAAGCTCGCATACCCTATCCAAAAGAAGACAACAGGCTTCTATTCACTTTTCGAGTTTAAGGCTGAGCCTGACTTCATCGATAAGCTCGAGACAGCTTACCGTCGTGACGAACGCGTTCTGCGCTTCCTCACATTCAAGATGGAGAAATACGCTGTTAAGTACAGCGAGACTCGTCGTAACCAAGTTAAAAAAGAAGAAGTAAAGGAGAACTAAACCATGGCACAGACTCCATCAGAGATCAGATACCTCACACCTACTACTGTTGAGGTTAAAAAGAAAAAGTACTGCCGTTTCAAGAAGAGCGGTATCAAGTACGTTGACTACAAGAATCCTGAATTCTTGAAGCGTTTCCTTAATGAGCAGGGTAAGATTCTCCCTCGTCGTATCACAGGTACTTCTCTCAAGTATCAGCGTAAGGTCGCTCAGGCTGTCAAGAGAGCTCGCCACTTGGCTTTGCTTCCATACGTAACCGATTTGATGAAATAATTAAAAGGAGGAAGACACAATGGAAGTAATACTTAAGACTGACGTGGCTCAACTCGGCCACAAAGATGATATCATATCAGTAAAGCCTGGCTACGGCCGTAACTACCTTATCCCTAAGGGCATTGCAATCCTCGCTACAGATAGCGCTAAGAAGGTTCTCGCTGAAAGCCTCAAACAACGCGCTCACAAACTTGCTAAAATCAAGCAAGACGCTGAGGAACTCGCAGCTAAGATGGAGGGCCTCAAACTCTCTATCGGCGCTAAGGCAAGCTCTACAGGTAAAATCTTCGGTTCTGTCAACACTATCCAAATCTCCGAAGCTCTCGCTAAGGCTGGATTCCAGATCGACCGTAAGATTATTCTCATCAAAGATGAGGCAATCAAAGACCTCGGTAGCTATAAGGCAACTATCAAACTCCACCGCGAGGTGAAGGTCGACATCGATTTCGATGTAGTTGCTGAGTAATACCAGGCACAAACTTTACAAGAAGTTATTTTATAACAAGGATATTTTTCAATACACAACACATAAAGCCGACGCTGTGAAGCATCGGCTTTTTTTGTATAGCTTCATATATTTTTGTATATTCGCATCCCAAGATAATACATTTCACAATGAATAGAATATTGACAGTATTAACAGCTGCAACTCTAACCCTCTCAGCTTGTAGTAACATGAACGAGAATCCTCTCATGCAAAACGACTTCGGCACTCCTTTTAATGTGCCTCCGTTCGACCAAATCAAACCTTCTCACTACATCCCTGCTTTCGAAAACGCTCTCCAAAACTGCCGTCAGACGGTGGATCTCATTACAGCTAACAGAGCCGATGCAACTTTCGAAAACACCATAATTCCTTTCGACCGCCGAAATGAACATCTCAACATCATTAGCAGTATATTCTTCAATATCCGTGAGACTGATGTCACTGATACTCTCAATATAATAGCTGAGTCAGTATTGCCTATGCTTACTGACTATGACGATGAAGTATACATGAACACAGCTCTGTTTCAACGCATTAAAAACGTATACGATAATCGAACAAAAGCAGGTCTCGACTCATCTCAAATACGCGTCGTCGAACAATACTACAAGGATTTCGTTCGCGGCGGCGCACTTCTCTCCCCGTCAGAAAAGGAGAAACTGAAGGAGGTTAACAAAGAACTATCTCTCCTCTCTCTCAAATTCGGAAACAACCTCTTGGCTGAAACCAATAACTTCAAACTCGTCATCGATACCATAGCTGACCTCGCAGGACTTCCCGAAAACGTCGTCGCCACTGCCGCTCAACGTGCCAATGAGGCTAATATGCCTGGTAAATGGCTCTTCACTCTCCATAACGCAAGCCTCATACCTTTCCTGACCTACTCCGACAGTCACGAACTTCGTAAGGTTATGTTCGACGCCTACTCATCAAGATGTAATAAAGGCGACCAATACGACAACAAGGAGCTCGCCATCAAGATGGCTACTCTGCGTGCTAAACGCGCTGCTATTCTCGGTTATAAATCTCACGCTCAATACGTCATCGAAAATAATATGGCTCAACGTCCAGAGGCTGTCGACTCGTTCCTTAAGGAACTGTGGAAACCCGCTCTCCAGAAGGCTAAATATGAACTTCAGGATATGAAGAATTACGCTTATCGCTACAACAGAACGGTCTCTGTCGAAGCCTGCGACTGGTTCTACTGGGCTGAAAAAGTCAGAAAAAGCAAATATGACATCGACGAGACTCAGCTGAGCCAGTATTTCGCTCTGCCTAATGTTCGCGCTGGTCTATTTGAGGTGGCTAACAGACTATATGGTATCTCTTTCAAGAAACTTTCTGATGTTCCCGCATACAACAATGAGTGCTGCGAGGTATTCGAGGTCGTAGAAAAGGATGGCTCTCATCTCGGTGTCTTCTACTTCGACTACCACCCACGAGCAACTAAGAGTGGAGGTGCATGGCAGACCTGTTTCCGTGAGGCTCTCGACAATTTCGACGGCTCGCGCATCTCGGCTCACGTATCAAATGTTTGCAATTTCACTCTGCCTGTCGATAACCAACCTGCTCTCTTGACTTTCGACGAGGTGCAGACTATGTTCCACGAATTCGGCCATGGTCTCCACGCTCTCTTCTCAAAAGGCAAATACCGCCGTACATGCGGTGTCGTCCCTCGCGATTACGTCGAACTGCCATCTCAGATTATGGAACATTGGCCGTCTGAACCTGAATGCTTGAAGATGTTTGCTAAACATTTCCAGACTGGAGAAGCTATTCCCGACAATCTGATTCAAAAGATGAAAAATGCAGGAACCTTCAATCAGGGCTTCGCTACTGTTGAGTATATCGCTGCCTCTCTGCTCGACCTGAAGTGGCACTCTATCGATGTGAATACTAAAATTGATAATGCTGAGGAGTTCGAGGCTAACGCTATGAAGGAGATTGGACTTATAGACGAAATCATTCCTCGATATAAATCGACTTACTTCGCACATATCTTTAATGGCGGATACTCTGCTGGTTATTACGTCTATATGTGGGCTGAACTTCTCGATTGTGATGCCTATGCAGCATATAAGGAGAGCGGGAATATCTATAACCCTGAAATAGCTGCAAGTTTCCGCAAAAAATGCCTCGAAGAGATTGGTGAGGATGATGCTATGAAACAATACATGAAATTCCGCAAGCAGCAGCCTGATATCAAATACCTCATTGAAAAACGAGGTCTTGAAGAAAAAAGACAATACCGTCCTCAGCCAGCTGTACAGCAACAACCAGTACAGCAACTGCCTGTCTCAGTTCAACCATCAGTAGATACCCTTTAATGTCCTCTAATGACTATCAATGATCTCAAGCCAAAGCTACTCTGGCACTATTTCGATGAGCTGACTCAGATTCCTCGTCCTTCCAAACACGAGGAACTCGTCGTGAAGTACCTTGCTGATTTCGCTATAAAGCATAACCTCGAATATCAGCAGGACGAAGCAGGCAATACTGTCATCCGAAAAGGAGCCACTCTTGGTCTCGAAGATATGGAGACTATTGTCCTTCAATCTCATGTCGATATGGTATGCGAGAAAAATACTGACGTGAAACACGATTTCATGAAAGACCCTATCCAAACCTATGTCGATGGCAATTGGTTGCGAACCAAAGGGACTACTCTCGGGGCCGACAACGGCATCGGTGTCGCTATTGAACTCGCAATCCTCGCCTCCAACGATATCGAGCATGGACCTATCGAATGTCTTTTCACGACCGACGAAGAGACTGGTCTGACTGGTGCTTCGGCTCTTGCAAAAAACTGGAATCTCATCAAGGGCAGAACACTTATCAATCTCGATTCAGAAGACGAAGGCGAGGTCTACATCGGGTGCGCAGGAGGATGTGGTACCGTTGCATTCCTAAACAACGAAACGGAAAGTATCCCTGAGGGCAGATTCCTCGGACTTGATATCTCTGTAAGAGGGCTTAAAGGAGGGCATTCGGGAGGTGACATTCACCTCGGACGAGGGAATGCCATCAAGATTGCAGCCCGATTGTCAAAGATGCTATCCGACGAATGTCAGTTCCGGATATGCCATTTCTCAGGTGGAAACATCCATAATGCAATCCCTCGCGAAGCTCATATCGTAGGCTTTGTGCCTTTTGAATATAGGGAGAAGTGCAGGGTCGAACTGAATGTCTTCGCAGCTCAGATTGAAGAGGAACTGCATGGCGTCGATGATGACCTGGAGATATTCATGGAGACTACAGACCTGCCAGATATGGTGCTAAGCCAGGATATTCAGAACAAACTCATCTCTATTCTAATTGCAGCTCCTCACGGAGTTATACGCATGAGCCATGACATAGAAGGTCTCGTTGAGACATCCAGCAATCTCGCATCTGTCAAGTCTACGGATGACAATAGAATACGTATCGAGACAAGTCAGAGAAGTAGCTATAAAAGTCAAATCCAATATACAACCGAGATGATTAATGCTCTCTTCTCTCTCGCTGGCGCGGAAGTGCAGAACCGCGATGGTTACCCTGGATGGACGCCAAATATGAAATCACCAATTCTCCAAAAGAGCGTAGCAACATATAAAGCCCTCTTTGGCAAGGAGCCTCTTATAAAGGCAATTCACGCAGGATTGGAGTGCGGCCTCTTCTACGAACGTGACAATGCTATGGATATGATCTCTATCGGCCCAACTATCCGCGAAGTACACTCTCCTGACGAATGCGTTGATATCGATTCTGTCGGGAAATTCTGGACATATATTACGACATTGCTCAAAGTATAATAACAGGGTGCGTCGGAATACATAAACGACGCACCCTGCAATATATATACCTCTGCCTAAGTTGTTATCACCTTATCACAATATCTGTGATTACATACTCCCCAAGCATTTTATTGAGATTGTCAAGCATCTTACCCTTCATCATAAGCAACTCCGCTCTGACTATACTCGAGTCTAATGTAACGAATATCACACCGTTCTTAACGTATATCGAACGAGTGACAGAGACAACTGTTGGTCCCGTTAAAACACCCCATAAGTCAATAGCCTTATGCTCAAGCATCTGACGACCCATATTGTTCTCCTTCAATATCTGCATGAGAACCTCTGACAGACGCTGCGATGAGTGATGACGATTCCTTAAATCTATATGTTTCTCCTCTTCTTCCATAATTGTCAAAATTATCCAATTAATTCACTTACAGAACCATCCTTAACATCAAATATCTTGTATGGTTTATCCAGCCTCTCCAATAGAGCGGCAAGACGCTCTCTATTGGTATCCGAAATAAATATCTGCCCAAAACTCTGTGACGATACTATCCGAATCAGATTCTCCCCCCTACTCGCATCAAGCTTATCAAAGACATCGTCCAACAATAGTATCGGAGAGCATGCCCGCTTATATTCTAAGTAACGGTATTGCGCCAACTTAAGCGATATAACAAACGACTTTCGCTGCCCTTGCGAACCCACCTGACGCAACGGATAACCCTCGAATGTTATCTCAAGATCGTCCTTATGTATGCCTCTCGATGTATATCCTAATGCTAAATCACGCTGACGCGCCTCAACGAGTCCCTGATATAATTCATACTTATCCAACCCCGTCTTATACACTATGCCTATTCGTCCCACCTCCTGCGACATCTCTTCGTATGTCTTGCAGACACAGGGGGTCAGCCATTCTACAAACGAACGCCTGCGCTCAGCAATAAAAGTGCCATATCTCCCCAACTGCTGGTCATGAACATCTAACAACGACATATCAATGGGTCGCCCCTCATCTAACGATGTCTGCATCTGCTTAAGTAGCAGATTCCTGTTTATAATCAGTTTGTTATATCTCATCAAGACATCTAAATACTGCTTGTCTGATTGAGAGATAACACTATCCATATACTTGCGTCGGATCTCAGCCGAATCATAAATCAAAGCCTCATCTGCAGGTGCTACTATCACCAATGGAAGCACTCCTATGTGGTCCGACACCCTTTGATAATCAGTCTTATTACGCTTAAACTGCTTCTTACACCCTCTCTTTATACCACAATAAAAGGTGTCGGACTGACCATCAATTTCATATTCGCCCTGCAGCACCATAAACTGCTGCTCATGAAGAATATTCAGGCTATCAATAACCCCGGTATAACTCTTGCAGAAAGAGAGATAATATATGGAATCAAGCATATTGGTCTTGCCTGCACCATTTACACCAACAAAACAATTAATCCCTGGCGAGACAATAATATCTGCCTGAGCTATATTTCGGTAATTGATTATATGTAACTTCTCAAGATGCATCCTGACTAAAAGCGATAAACGCCAGTATATAACGCTATGAACAACATTTCAACCTACTTCTTCGTCACCACAAAAGTACATATAATTTGCGACCATAGACGATAATCGTTACAAAAGTAAAGCTATATATCTGAACAAATTCTCAGAAGCCTGACAAAACAAAAATTAAAGGTCTTCTCAAATGGAAGACCTTTAATCAACAATAGACAACAACAGATGAAAAATTCCTCGTTTCACAACGGGATTATTTCTAATTACTAACATCATTATAATGAAACAACGATAGCCACTCATAACTATCATCGTTTCTGCAAATATAAGTGTAATTTTTTAATTACAAATGTTAAAAGGATAAAATTTTTAGACGAATATCATATTTGTAACATAAAACACTAATATACAATATGATAGGATTTCAACTTACGCAAATATTCTCAAAAAAAATAGTTTGGCACAAAAATTGATAAACCCATTACTGAACAAACAAAAAGTATCTATAACCAAGATAAATAAAAAGTCATTTTTTTTAACATCAAACAGTGTAACATTTAAGTATACCTTAGACGTAACAAACAACAACAAAAAAAACATGAAAATGAAAAAAATTCTACTATCAATATTATTTGCACTAATATGCTGCATTTCAAGTGCTCAAATGGCAAAGTTCCAGGCACTATACATATATAATTTCGCTAAGAATATCGGTTGGGCGAGCGAAGACAACTCAAAAGACTTCGTCATAACTGTTGTAGGCGACAATGAACTGGTCTCGGAACTTAACTCTTTGGCTAAGACCAAGAAGATTGGTAACAGAACGGTTATAGTTAAGGAAGCAGCAACGGTCAATGGTCTGCCTAAAAGCGATATTATATATCTTGGTGAGTCCAAAAGTGCTCAGATAGCATCTTTAATGACTAACCAAAAGGGCAACAAGACTTTGATTGTCACAGGGCGACAGGGCCAATGTGCCGATGGTGCGGGCATCTCTTTCTTCTCGCAGGGGTCAAAACTGAATTTTGAAATCTCCGAGAAAAATATCAAGACAGGAGGACTAAACGTTTCGGCTAAGTTGCTTCAGCTCGGAACACAAGTCGACTGATTCTTACAATCCTGATTATAGTTTTCATAGACTAAGTGTTTTTCATTCATGAGGGTGTGTTTCTCTTTTGAGCGCACCCTCGTTTTTTTGTTCCATTTCTTGAAAAACCATCTCTCATAAATGCTTTTTCAACCACTCAAACCGAAGAGAAGTGACCAAATATGCACAGAAATGCCTCTTTTAAGTATTATTAATCATTTAAAAGATGAGTATATAAAAAAATATGACTATCTATGCACCACGAAAAATAACAACAGTAGAATGCCTAAATTCTCAGTAATAATTCCCGTTTACAACAGACCTGAAGAGGTAGTAGAACTCCTCGACTCATTGACAATGCAATCTCTAAAGGCCGATATGCAGGTCATTGTAGTCGAAGATGGTTCATCAACCACATGCGAAAAAGAGATAGCTCCTTACCATAAACAGCTTGATCTCTTATACATCAAGCAGGATAATAAAGGACCAGGCGGGGCACGCAACAGAGGTGCTCAAGAGGCTCAGGGCGAGTATCTTATCTTCTTCGACTCCGATTGTGTCCTTCCAAGCGATTATCTAAAAAGAACTCAGGACCACCTCGACAATGAACACCTATCGTGCTTTGGCGGTCCAGATAAGGCTCATAAATTCTTCTCGTCGGTACAAAAGGCTATCTCCTACTCCATGACATCAATATTTACGACAGGTGGAATACGAGGTGGTAAGAAGAAAATGGATAAGTTCTACCCTCGCAGCTTTAACCTTGGCGTGGAAAAATCAATATTCGATGAGATAGGCGGATTCTCTGATATGCGCTATGGCGAGGATATCGACTTCTCCATGAGAGTTTTGGAGGCTGGACATGAAATCGGCCTTATCAGCGAAACATTTGTATATCACAAAAGAAGAACATCCTTCCGTTCGTTTTTCAAACAGGTCTTTAGCTCAGGCTCTGCTCGTGTTGTCCTCGCATCAACACACAAAGGAGCTCTGAAACTTGTCCACTTACTACCCCTCTTTTTCGTTTTAGGGATACCTGTTTCCATACTCTTTGCCTGCCTGCTGCACTGGTCATTCGCTCTCGTATACCCACTCTATTTCATGATTGTTTTCATTCACTCTTGGCATACAACAAACGAATTTAAGGTGGCACTACTCAGCGTCGTCGCCAGTTTCATTCAGGTCGTAGGCTACGGTTTGGGTTTCCTGACTGGTATCTGGATGAAATTAACTGGTAGAAGCAGAACATACGTGGCATTCAAAAAAACATTTTACAAATGACCATTTTAGACCATAAAACACGTTTAACGTACGCAAATCACTTAATTTCATCATTTATCCCTAAAAAAAAGTAAACCAAAGAATACTAATGGGTAAAAATCACTAACTTTGCACCGAATTTTATGAAGGTTGTTCCACACCGGTTTGATTTTCATCTTATTCGCTTAGGTTATTCAATAAGAAACAATAATTATCAAAACAAAATAACTCACAAACAATGAAAAAGCACAATTTCTATGCTGGTCCTTCGATCTTGCCGCAGTTCACGATCAAGAACACAGCTGATGCAGTACTCGATTTCGCAGGAACAGGTCTCTCACTCCTTGAAATCTCCCATCGATCGAAGGAGTTCCAGGCTGTAATGGATGAGACTCAGGCTCTCTTCAAAGAGCTTCTCGACATCCCTGCTGGTTACGAAGTAGTGTTTGTGGGTGGTGGAGCAAGTCTCCAGTTCTGTATGGTTCCATACAACATCCTCAACAAGAAGGCTGCTTACCTCAAGACTGGTGTGTGGGCAAAGAAAGCTCAGAAAGAGGCTACCCTCTTCGGTGAGGTTATTGAAGTTGCTTCGTCTGAAGACAAGACTTTCTGCTACATCCCTAAGGGTTTCGAGGCTAAGGTTCCTACTGATGTCGACTACTTCCACATTACAACGAACAACACCATCTACGGTACTGAGCTTCATAAGGATCCAGACGTAAAGGTGCCTCTCGTAGCAGATATGTCATCTGATATCTTCAGCCGCCCTATCGATGTGTCTAAGTATTCTATCATCTATGGTGGTGCTCAGAAGAACCTCGCTCCTGCTGGTCTCACCTTTGCAATCGTTAAGGTTGATGCTCTCGGCAAGGTTGATCGTAAGATTCCTACAATGCTCGACTATCGCACTCACGTTGAGGCTGGCTCTATGTTCAACACTCCTCCTTGTGTTGCCCTCTATGGTGCACTCCAGACTCTCCGTTGGCTCAAGGCTGAAGGCGGTGTTAAGGAAATGCAGCGTCGCGCTATCGTTAAGGCAGACAAACTCTATAGCGAGATTGATCGTAACCCATTCTTCAAACCTACTGTTGAGTGCCACGATGATCGCTCATATATGAACATCTGCTTCATCATGAACGATAATTACAAGGATCTCGAGAAGGAGTTCCTCGACTTCGCAACAGCTCAGGGTATGGTAGGCATCAAGGGTCACCGTTCAGTAGGTGGTTTCCGCGCCTCTACATACAACGCCCTTCCAGAGTCAAGCGTAGATGCTCTCATCGCAACTATGCAGGAGTTCGAGAAGAAACACTAATTGACATCTTATAAGGTGTGTCGTAATGCCTATTATGACACACCTGCTTTATTTTTACTATAAGACTTTTTAATCAACTCTTAGGGGTTGTAACCCCAAAATAAACAACAACAAAATGACAAAAGTATTAGTTGCAACAGAAAAACCTTTCGCTAAGGTTGCTGTTGATGGCATTAAGAAAGTTGTCGAGGCTGCTGGTTTCGAACTCGCTCTCCTCGAGAAATATACAGCTAAGGCTGACCTTCTCAAGGCAGTTGCTGACGCTGATGCACTCATCATTCGCTCTGACATCGCTGACGCAGAAGTTTTCGATGCTGCCAAGAATCTCAAAATCGTCGTACGCGCTGGCGCTGGTTTCGATAACATCGACCTCGCTGCTGCCACAACTCACAACGTTTGCGCTATGAACACTCCTGGTCAGAACGCTAACGCTGTCGCTGAGCTCGCTCTCGGTCTCATGGTATACTGCGTACGTAATATGTACAATGGCACAAGCGGTACGGAACTTATGGGTAAGAAACTCGGTATACACGCTTTCGGCAACGTTGGTCGTAACGTGGCTCGTGTTGCTAAGGGCTTCGGAATGGATGTTTATGCTTACGATGCTTTCTGTCCTAAAGAGGCTATCGAGGCTGCTGGAGTAAAGGCTTGCTCTTCTGTCGAGGAACTCTACTCTACTTGTCAGTTCATCTCTCTCCATATCCCTGCAACTGCTGAGACTAAAAACTCTATCAACAAGGCTCTTGTCTCTAAGATGCCTAAGGGTGCTGTCCTCATCAATACAGCTCGCAAAGAGGTTATCAACGAGGCTGAGATTCTCGCTTTGATGGCTGAGCGTGATGACCTCCGCTATGTAACGGATATCATGCCTGCAGCAGATGCTGATTTCAAGGCTCAGTTCCCTGCTCGCTACTTCTCGACACCTAAGAAGATGGGTGCTCAGACTGCTGAGGCTAACATCAATGCTGGTATAGCTGCTGCTGAACAGATAGTTGACTTCATTAAAAACGGCAACGAGAAGTTCCGCCTCAATAAGTAATTCCTATTTACTCTATAATCAAGGGTGCGCTATTTCTTAGCGCACCCTTTCGTCATTTATGACCAATGCATTGCTCGTCATATGAGGCTTGTATGATAAGGGACAATTGCAGATTCGACAAATACTAACAAATATGGCTTTTAACGACTTCAATAAGGTAAAGGGAGAGATTCATAGAGGAACAAAAAAACACCGCCCCAGAAGACCTGGAACGGCGTCATATATATATTATTACTACTTTGTTTACTCCCAGTTACCTGCGTTGTTGTTAGCCTCCTCAAGTGAGCCAACCTTCAATCCAGGATATCTGTTCAACTGCTTAGCTGTCTCATCAAGATTGATGCGCTCCTGATTGTCAAGACCCTGCAAGAACACCTTGTTAGCTACACTTGCCTCAAAAACAGGAATTACAAGACCCGAACTTGTCGTAATCGAACTTGCTCCCAGTTCAAATTTAGCACCGTTTGAGTAAGGTACGTATTCAAGTGAGTCAGGATTGAGATTCTTGCATATCGAGTCCTTAACTGAAACATATACAGTATCTCGGCTGATTATACCCAACTTGATAGCCTCTTTCTCTGTCATACCTGCCTGAAGCATTGAGTCGGTCAATGTACCCTCATTCTTTGTAATCTTATAGTTACCTGTCTTAACAAATGTAATCAAGGTGTCGAATGTACTTGCATACTTCTCGTTCGATGCCTTGTATGCTACTTGCGCATCACGGATAATTTTAAGACGTTCAACAACTGCTGCTTTACGCTTCTCGTATTTCTCCTGAAAAACAATAGGCTCTTGCACACTCTGATAAACAAGCCATCCAAGACCGAGTATCACAAATACAAGAATAATCTGAAGTGCGATTTTCATTTTGTCAGTTTTATTGTGGTTTTTAATATTAACGTTTTTCTATGCTTCTAAAGCATGTTTATTTATGTGCAAAAATATAAAATATTTCTTTTCTTGTTGCTGATTATCCCTTTTTTTTACTCTCTATTTTTTATTTATAGCTCCTCTCTATGCTCATTCCCATCATCTCTTGTCATAACTATCTTCATTTTCAGTATATAACAATGAAGGCATGCCCTTCAACATGCCTTCACTTACTCTATTCTATTTCATCAATTATCTGTTCATCTTCTTCTGCTGCTCTTTAAGCATCTGTTCATAACGCTCCTGAAAACGCGATTTCTTGATTGGTTTCTTCTTGTTTGCCTCTATCTGCGCCAATATGGCCTCCTCATCTATGAAGAAACGCTTGATGACCTCATTTATCAATATTGTGACAAGAAGCGATATGAAGTAATAGTAATTCAATGCCGCTGGATAGTCATTCAGGAAGAAGAGCATCATGACTGGCATTAGATACATCATCATTGACATTCCTGGCATCTGCTGCGACTGCATCTGCATCTGCGACTTTGTATAGATCATCTGTCCGACGCACAATAAGATGCAGAAGAGTCCTACATGACTACCATAGAACGGTATGCTGAACGGCAGGTCAAGTATCGAATCGTATGTCGAGAGGTCGTCTGCCCACAGGAACGACTGACCCCTGAATTCTATCGCTGCTGGGAAGAATCGGAATGCTGCAAATATTATCGGCATCTGTAACAACATCGGCAGACAGCCTCCCATCGGACTAACTCCAGCTTTCTTATAGAGCTGCATGGTAGCTTGCTGCCGCTCCAACGGCTTGTCCTCGGGTATCTTCTTGTTAATCTCTTCCATCTGGGGCTTCAACACACGCATCTTAGCCTGACTCTTGTATGATGAGAAGGTAAATGGGAAGATTATCAGCTTTATGATGAATGTCAATATCAATATGATTATTCCATAATTCGATATCATACTCTCCAAATACTTGAAGACTGGTATAATGAAATACTCGTTGATCCATCCAAAGATTCCCCATCCCAATGGCAACATGGCACTGAATTCCTTATCTTCAAAACTCTCGAGAAGATAGTAGTCATTTGGAAGAAAATAAAAACTGAAATCTCTCTGCGACTGCATCTGGGTGTAGTCAAGCTTTACACCCATCGATGCCGACATATCCTTTATTATTAGAGTATCCTTATCCGCATCGTGTGCAACCGACTTGAGTTGCGCTCCCGAGAAATCATCATGCGCGCACAACACTGTCGAGAAAAACTGGTCCTTATATGCTACCCACGTAACATCCATGTTCACCTCCTCTGTCTGCGTGCCTTGTGAACTCAACTCTTCAACATCGCCACCCGAATATTTGTAGAATAGCGACGATGCATACTTGCCCTCATAGAGTATTCCTTTCTCAAGCGCTGGCATATGAATCGTCCATTCCAATTCTAACGCCGCTCCATTATTGGTTATCTTGCCATCCAGATTCTTCGTCTCTATCCGCAACCTCGCCTCGTACGACTCTTTCGGAAGAAGATAGCTATATCGCAACTGCCCATCTCCTATATTAAGCACATAACTTACCATGGAGTCGTTCTTGCTCTCTAATGTATAGTAGAGGTCGCCCGTAAAATATGATCTGTTGTTGTGGATAAAAGCAAAACCAAACGTGTTATCGTCTCCTTCAAATAACCTCAACGGCCTGTCGCCATACGCCTTATACTCACTTAACTCTGCCGACTTGATGCGGGCTCCTCTGTTGGTGAAAACCAGCGTAAGCCTATCGTTCTTCAACTCTATCGTCTCCTCTGTTCCCTCAGCAGCTTCCGACAATAAGCCATACTTCGACTGTAACATCTGCATCTTTGCAGAATCACTCATCTCTGCAATTGCTCTCTCTTGTGCCTCTATAACAGCCTGCTCCAGCGCCGCAAGGCTATCCCTCTCATGCTGCTTCTGAGCCTGACGCATCTCATATTCTTGACGATACTTCTCGCGTTCCTCTTTACTCGGTGAATTCAGCCACTGGAAAAATACGATTATTAAAAATATCAGGACTAATCCCCAAATTGTCTTTTTATCCATTATTTATTGTGTTTCTATAACTTTTTCAGCCCACAAAGATACAACATTTTTGTGGGTATCTATATTATTTCGCTTCTCTCTTGTAGGAAAACTTTACTCTTCTTACTACAACAACTGCTATTCCAAAAACTACAACAAAGAGTATGGGCACTCCAAATGCCATGACTTTATATAGTGTTGTTCCCTGCGCTATACGTGCCTTGTCGAGCAATCGCAACTGAAATGTTCTGTTTCGTAACTGCATAAGTCCATCATCATCAGCCAGATACTGTATGGCATTTACAATAAAATCCTTATTGCCAAATGTCTGTCGCGACATCTCATCATACCCTAATGGTGTCACTTGTGGCGATGCTGTATTCCGGAATCTCACCTCATTGCGTATGATATCTCCATCGCCTACAACAATCATCTTTGTCGTCTCACTAACTTCTCGTCTGTCGACTCTCTCGGCGTTGCGTACTCCTGAGGGGATAGGTCGTCGCGTAAAGGATGACTTGAAGGTGCCTTCGCTTAAGACCGCTACTGGGAGGTGCTGCTGCTTAAATTCTGCAGGATCGGCCTTCTCATGTATCGTCATAAGGGTCGCCATGATTGGTGTCCTATTCACTCGCGTGTAGGCAGATGTCCTGAGTAGCGGAACTCTCCGAATCGGACTCCTCTCATCCTGAACTCCCACCGTATCAATAGTCGATGTGAAATCGCCTCTCACTAAACTAATGCCCTTTGTGACTGAATGCCGGTTATTTGCCGAAAACAATGGAGAGAAGTGCCATGGCATTGGGACTATCTGATTATTACCTTGTGTGTTGACACTTATCGGCACCATCGAACACGACATATCCTCGACTACCACTGGATTAACCCGGTATCCATACACAAATAACTGATCATCCAGATTGCAATCATGCAACAACCCTATCGTCTGCGGTGATGTTCGAAGCGAATCTAAGGTCATTGCAACAGCATCTATCATCCACAACACACGCCCTCCATGCATTATATACTGGTCAAGTACATACTTATCGGCTTCTGGAATCATCTGCGTGGGCTTGGCTATGATAACTGCCTTGTATGGCTCAAGTATCTTCAAATCACCATTAATGGCTCCTCTATCAACCGCAAAATGCGCACTCAATGCATCGGCTGCATCCACCACGTCGACCTCGTCAAGCTCTCCATGTCCCTCTATAAAAGCTACTCGCGGCTTATGCTCCACCGATAACCTCCGGATGGCATTAATCAGTTTGTACTCCAGATTTTCGACCGAACGACCCAAATTCTCCTCTCCTGATAGACCTGGCTGATTCTCTAACAGATTGACAAACATCTGCCTCGAACCAACCTGCACAAGAGCAAACGGATAGACAACAGTACGGGTCTTCTGTCCATCCTCCTTGGTCTCAAAAACTGGAATACCCGCAAGCCCATTGTCTGCCAATTTATCATTAAAACGCTCAAACTCCCGTTCACTTAACTCATGGGGGTCTACAACAACACGACTGAATGAGACGTCGGCCTGCGCTCGCATCTCATCAACCATTTCACATGTCGAACGCTGAAGCCTCGAAAAGCCCGGATTCAACTGCCCATCAAGATATATGCGAATAAACACCTGTGAATCAAGCTCCGCAAGATACTGCTTCGTAACATCCGACAGCGTATATCGACGCTCCTGCGTCATGTCTAACCGGCAATAGTATGTCGATGCAACTATATTAACAAGTAATAATGCGCCTATGAGATAGATATACTTCATCGCCTTATCCTCCACGATGTTAATACAACGAAAAACAGTGTCATTGATACAAAATATACTACATCACGACTGTCCAATACTCCTCGACTGATACTCGAATAATGCTCTCCTATTCCAAACATGCTGATGTATGTTGAATACCCCTGCAATGATGGCAACGAGGTCAACGCATCAAAACCTGCATATAACAGATAACATAATACCATCGCCACGACGAATGCGACAATCTGGCTCTGTGTCAATGACGACGCATATACTCCAACCGCCATATATAGCGCTGCTAACAACAACAACCCTATGTAGGAACCAACGACACTTCCAACATCAAAGTTCCCTTGTGGCTGTCCTAAGTGCCATATTATAACCACATATATCAACGTGGGGAAGAGTGTTATGACTACTAATGTCAACCCAGCAAAGTATTTCGACAGGACTATCTTCAGACGACTAATCGGTCGTATCAGCAACAACTCCATTGTCCCCCGACTACGCTCATCCGAAATAAGTCGCATGGATATGGCTGGAACAAGAAAGAGATAGAGCCACGGGGCTAATGAAAACAACGGGGAGAGCGAGGCATAGCCTGAATAAATTATATTCTCTCCACTCGGTATAACCCATAAAAAAAGCCCCGAGGCAACAAAAAAAACTATGCTGACTACGTAGCCAACGGCCGACGAGAAATACTGTGCTATCTCCTTGAGATATATCGACATACTATTTACCCTCTTTTAAATTATTAACCATATCATACGCTGCCCTATACGAACACCCCGCATCTCCTATAACTCTTTGCAACTCTGCATAATCACTAAGCATTTTCGCTCTGTATGGCGTATCTGCCAGCATATCATCTACCAGCTTATGCATCTTTTCGGGGTTATAAGATTTCTGAAACAACTCTTCTACCGCTCTCCTGTTGAGATTCAGATTTACCAACGATATATAGGGAACCTTGATTATTAATCTCTTTGCTATAAAATCCGAAAAGCCTCCTCCCCACATTAGGTATAGAACCACCTGTGGGCAGTTCATAAGCGCTGTCTCAAGTGTCGCTGTGCCACTCGTCACAATCGCACATCGCGCTTGCGCCAAGAGCTGATAGGTCTCGCCAAAAACAACCTTGACTTGCGGGTATCCTGTCAGATACTTCTCATAATCTCCTTGTCCAAACGATGGCGCTCCGGCTATAACAAACTGACACTCCGGATGTAATGCCACCTCTCTTAACATCACTGGCAGGTTATACTTCAACTCTCCCGTGCGACTGCCTGCAAGAAGTGCCACAACGGGCTTCGTCACGTCTAACCCATTGCGTTGGCAAAACTCTTCCCTGCTCTCTCCTTTGAAAATCCTCGATTCTATGCTGTCCATCGTCGGATTACCAAAGAAATGAACATCTATACCAAAACGCTTGAAATAGGCTGTCTCAAAGGGAAATATCGTATACAACCTGTCAACGACTCTACGTATCGTCTTGACTCTATATTCTTTTGATGCCCACGTTTTGGGTGCTATATAATAATATACCTTGATACCATGGCTATGCGCAAACTCTGCCATCGACAGATTGAATCCTGGGTAATCTATCAGTATAAGAAGGTCAGGTCTGTGCTCTAATATATCGCGGCGACACGTCGCAAAATTATTACGTATCTTACCGAGGTGGGTGACGACATCCCACAATCCCATGACCGCTGTCTCCTTGTAGTGCCGGACCATGAAACCACCGACCGCCTGCATGAGATCGCCTCCCCAAAATCGAAACGATGCCTCTGGGTCTGACTCCAATATCCCTTTCATCAGATTCGACCCATGCAGGTCTCCCGAAGCCTCTCCTGCTATCAAGTAATACTTCATGGCTATTGTATACAGAATTTAAATACCATAACAACGATTCCCCATAAAACAGTCGACAACATTATCCCTCTCGCTATCTTCAAATTATCAGTAAAAGCACAGAAGGTAAAGACCGCAAGATTCGAGAGACACGATACCGCCATCATAGTGGAGAAACTATCAAGCATTATCATAGCATCATAAAATTCGCCAAAGGAGCGTCCTCCTCCATATGAATACTCATATAATACCCACATGGTAATCACTGGCAGAAACAAGCCTAAGAGAAAGCCTACAATCGTTCTGTTCATATGCTGGTTTTATAAATCTTCGGTTTTTAACTGAGTGATGACATCATAATCTGTCACGTCAAGCTTACACGGGGTTATCGTTGTATAACCTTTTCTCAACCAATAGTTGTCGGTATCAACATTTGTTGCCTCATCATCAATAAACTCGCCGTCAAGCCAGGTATATTGCTGTCCAAATGGGTCTGTATAGTTATGAGGATGCTCATTCCAATGCCCACGACCTACCCGACACACCTGTATGCCTTTCAACTCCCCTTTGGGTATATTGACATTAAGATAGGTATCCGGATTCCATCGCTTCTGTATAAGACGTGGCAATACCCTCTCGACTATTCGCTTCACCGACTCTAATGGCACATTGGGATTGTAATCATCATACGATATGCCTATTGATGGAATGCCTAACATGGCTCCCTCTCGCGCTGCTCCTAATGTTCCTGAATAATGAACCGACGACGAATGATTGAGTCCATGATTAACGCCTGAAAGAATCAGGTCGGGTCGGTTGTCTGCCATCATATTATGAACTCCTACCTTGATGCAATCAACTGGTGTGCCTTTAACCGCCCATACTTCAACTCCTTCCACTTCGTAATCCTCTACCTTATAGTGCTTGAGAGGCTCACAGACCGTTATAGCATGACTCTTGCCCGACTGCCCCGACTCTGGTGCTACAATATATACCTCTCCTAAACTCTTGGCTATTGATGCCAAAAGCTTTATGCCCGGACTCCGGTAGCCATCATCGTTTGTTATGAGTATTCTCATCTGATTACAATATTGCTTTTTTTATTCTTACAAGTCGCTCTAATAGCGCTTCAACTCGGTCAAGACTCAACATATTGGCTCCGTCACTCTTGGCATTAGCAGGGTCAAAATGGGTCTCCATAAAAAGTCCGTCTACTCCTACTGCCACTCCTGCCCGCGCTACTGTCTCTATCAACGCTGGCTTACCTCCTGTCACTCCCGACGATTGATTGGGTTGTTGCAACGAATGCGTGATATCAAGCACTACTGGTGCTGTCGCTTGCATGACCGGAATACCACGATAGTCTACAACAAGATCATAATACCCAAACATCGTGCCTCGGTCGGTTATCAAGACCTTGTCATTGCCCGAATCATATACCTTCTTCACTGCATGTACCATCGACTCGGGTGCCAAGAACTGCCCCTTCTTGATATTCACCACTTTGCCTGTCTTGGCTGCTGCTACAAGAATGTCTGTCTGCCGACAGAGAAAGGCTGGAACCTGCAAGACATCAACATACTCTGCTGCCATCGCTGCCTCCTCTGCACTGTGAAAATCTGTCACTGTCGGAATGCCGAATGTCTCTGAAACCTTACGTAATACCTTGAGTGCCTTCTCATCTCCTATCCCTGAAAATGAATCTATACGCGAGCGATTGGCCTTTCTGTATGACCCCTTGAAGATAAAGGGCAACCCCAACCTGTCGGTCACACCAACAAGATGCTCTGCGATGCGTAGCGCCATGCTCTCTCCCTCTATGACACAAGGGCCTGCCATGACAAAGAAGAGATTGCTCTCTCCATTGTGTATCTGTGGTATTTGCGAAATTATTGAATTCATATGAATATTGTTATAGTCTTGTCGTTACCTTCTTCATCATCTCTCCCTTCCACGATGTAAAATCTCCCAGTATTATGTGCTTACGTGCCTCACCAACAAGCCACAAATAGAATGCTATGTTATGCTGACTCGCTATCAGTGGTCCAAGCATCTCTCCCGAAACAAAGAGATGACGCACATAGGCTTTGGTATACCGGGAATCAACAAATGACGTTCCATTCGGGTCAAGCGGAGAAAAATCCTTACGCCATTTCTCATTCTTCAGATTTACTACACCTTCTGAGGTAAATATCATACCATTGCGACCGTTGCGCGTCGGCATGACACAGTCAAACATATCAACACCTAACGATATATTCTCAAGAATATTGGCAGGTGTGCCCACTCCCATTAGGTATCTCGGCTTATCCTTCGGCAATATGCCGTTGACCAGCTCGACCATCTCATACATGACCTCTGTGGGCTCCCCGACTGCTAATCCGCCTATGGCATTACCCTCTCGTCCCAATGCCGCTATTTTCTCTGCTGCTCTCGTTCGCAAATCACGAAAAGAAGCCCCCTGAACTATCGGAAACAGTGTCTGCGAATAGCCATACAACGGCTCTGTAGAGTCAAATCGCGCCACACACCTGTCGAGCCATCTCTCTGTCAGGTCAAGCGACTTCTTGGCATATTTATAATCCGAATCACCTGGTGGGCATTCGTCAAAAGCCATCATGATATCAGCTCCGATGGCTCGCTGTATGTCCATGACGTTCTCAGGGGTAAATATGTGCTTCGACCCATCAATGTGGGAACGAAACATCGCACCCTCTTCTGTCAGCTTACGCATCTGCGACAGCGAAAAGACCTGGAATCCACCACTGTCAGTCAATATAGGCTTATCCCAGCCATTGAACTTATGCAGACCGCCTGCAGCATTCAACACCTCTATGGTTGGGCGCAAATAGAGATGGTAGGTATTACCAAGTATTATCTGTGCCTTTGCATCATCGGCAACCTCTTTGAAATGGAGTCCTTTGACAGAACCGACTGTTCCCACCGGCATGAATATCGGTGTCTCAATCTTTCCATGATCCGTCGTAATAAGTCCGGCACGCGCCGAACTCTGACTATCTGTATGCTGCAATTCAAATTTCATGGTACAAAGATACGATTAAGTGAGAACAAAGCCAAACTTGTTTGGGCTTTGTCGAACGTGAGTATCTTCG
>JABUTU010000096.1 GCA_021443545.1 Marinilabiliaceae bacterium
TCATCTGACATGCTTATCAGCTTCAGATTATTTATCTCGCTGAAGATGCTGAGCTGACTGAATTTGGTTATGCCCGTGATGAAGGCAAAGCGGATGTATTGGTCGCACGACTTAATAGGGCTGTAGAACGAGCGAAAGAGGTTGCGGAACTCCTGAAGTTTCTCCGTATCGTGCATCACCTCGAGCATAGGACTGTCGTACTCATCGATGAGGATTACTACCTTCTGACCTGTTTGCTGGTAGGCACGATGAATCAATCCTGTCAGTCGGGCATTCAACTCAGTCTCTTTAGGATTTCTTCCATATTTTTCTTCATACCTGTCGAGGAAGAGACTCAGCATACTTTCTGCTGAACTCAAATTTTGTTTTTTGGCTTCACTAACATCGAAACGGAAGACTGGGTATTTCACCCACTCCTTCTCGAGTTGTCCCAGTTTGAGATTTGCAAAAAGCTCCTTGCGAGCCTCGAAATAGGCCTCTAAGGTGGAGGTCAGCAAGCTCTTACCGAAACGACGCGGACGAGATAGAAAGACAAATTTTGAATTGTGAGTAAGGTTATAGACATACTCAGTCTTATCGACATAGAGATAGTTCTCCTCAACAATCTCACTGAAGGTCTGAATCCCAATTGGATATTTTGTGCGGTTTGTCATACAATCTCACGCGTCAGTTTCAAAGCGCAAGTTACGATTAATACGGGGAAAAACAAAAAACTTTGCAAGCAGGCGGCATACAAAGTTCAATTTCCCTCATCCACCAAAAAATCATATATTTGCAAGCGTTATAAGGATATGACAATAGCTCATTTACATAATATCATTGTAAGTTATTTACAGGAGGAGGTTACTGAGGACTATGTTCTTCTTGACTGTCCGTTTCATGCTAATTTGGGGGATCACCTCATATGGGAAGGGACTTTAAACGCATTGAACGAAATAAAACATAACTGCCTCTACACCTCTTCTATTGAACACTTCGAAGAGGAGAGAGTCAAAGATGGACAACTCATTCTGATATGTGGCGGAGGAAATTTTGGGGATGTATGGCCACGACATCAGGAGTTTCGTCGAAAACTGATATCTCTCTACCCTCATAGTCGAGTCATTCATCTACCTCAGACTATTCGTTACGAAGATATTAAGAATCTGGAACTCGACAGGGGTTTGTTCAATTCTGAAGGCGAAAGACACTGCATCATGACACGCGACCAAAGGAGCTTCCTCTTCGCCAAAGAACATTTCCCTAAATGTCGTATTCTACTTGTTCCAGACATGGCTTTTGCTTTAAAACCAACAGTTTATATTGATGCTCATCAGCCAACTAACGACTATGTCTATATTAAGCGCAAAGACCATGAGCTATCGAATGAACCCTTACAGACGGATTTGCCCAAGGAGTGCGAAACGAGGGACTGGCCCACATACGAAAGATTGCCTCTCATGCGACATATCATATATGTATGCGGTGGCATCATAAAGCGAACTATGCCTCTACATTTTTACTTCAGATACATGAATTGGGCATACTCTAAAATGCTTCACCCCTACTATGTCAAACTCGCAGTGAAATTCATCGCTCGATACAAGACGATATACACAACGCGTCTACACGCAGGGGTGTTAGCTCACCTGATGAATCGTCAGGTGAATATCATCGACAATAATTACGGCAAGATGGCAGCCGTCTGGGATACTTGGATTACAAATGTAAAGTCATAATCCTTATAAGGCATCTGATAAGGAGGCAAAGGCCAGGCTCCCCAGCTATTCACACACCCTACGCCCATCGAACTATGCGATATATGAGTTGTTGTATAGGGTCGCTCCTCCAAGTCACCAGAGTGTCTTTGCGATGCCCCTTTATTAGGGCCAGAGTCTAAATCGTCCGTCGTATAATTGAGTGTTTGGCACTCCATCGCATTCCCAACAGCAACGAATTCCAAACCCACCCCATTGGAATCAGCAACGCTCCATCGACGTACTTGCGTCTTTGTGCCGCTCTCCTGTGGTCTGACATATGGATAATATTGTTCAGCAACGCTCTGCTTCCACAATCCTATACGTGCTGCATTATTGCGATCTGAATAATTCTCCCATGGTCCTTTCCCATAATATGTCACGTTCTGACAATCCTTAATCATATGCAACTGCATACCATAGCGCAACATTTGGGGCACTTCCTTAGCATTTGGAGATGTTTGTAGATGCTCATTGACAATGAGTTTACCCTGTTCTGTCATTGTATATGTCATTATCAAATCAGCCTCCACCTCTTTTATTCTATACTTTGCAACAACGAGGTATGAAGCATCTTGGGCTTGATGCGTAAACTCTTTCAGTTCGAGAGTAGGATTTTTCCAAACTGCGAATCTTGTCTGAAACCATGCTCCATAATCATTATCTGTCGGAGCTCTCCAAAATTCTGGACGCATCTGTGTTGCTTCCTGTAACATTGGAACACCGTCATTATCTATGTGCGACACAAATCCGCTGCGCTTATCAAACAACACATTAAGATGGCCTGCTTCCAATCGCAAATGAGAGAAATAGTCATCAACAAATATCTTGGCACCAGACTTCTGCACCAGTTCTCCGACAGACGGGAAGAGATAATCTGACAACACAAATTGAGAATGGGCTACACGTTCACCTTTTTTCATCAAAGCCTGATCTGTGACGAGCGTAAAGTCTATATTGCATACTAACTCCTTACCCTTCAATGCTTCATTCTTCAAAGACTTTGATATCGCATCAATCTTAACGACACGTTTTGTTCCTGGTTCTATCTTTTCCTTGTCAAGAGATATATTTCCTCTCTCCACAAGAACGCCTTCAGCCTCAATTTGGTAGTCTAAAGAGATATTCGTTATCGGAACAAAGAAATTCTCATTATAAACTTCAACATCCCCCTTACCTGCATCTTTCAACGTTGCCCAAATATTTTGGTAACAATACTGAATCTCATACGCATGTGGATTCGGGACTCTATCAGGAGACACTATTCCATTACAGTTAAAATTATGATCAGATGTTTCATACCGGCCATAATCACCACCATATGTGTATATCTGTTTTCCTGTATTTTTACTCTTTCCTCTCAATCCCTGGTCCACAAAATCCCATATATAACCGCCTTGATACTTAGGGTACTTTCTCACCAAGTCCCAATACTCTTTGAATCCACCTCCTGAATTACCCATGGTATGTGCATACTCACACTGTATTAATGGTCGCGGATTATCCCCTTGAGAATAGCGCTCACACCATTCGTAATCGAAGTACATCGGACAGAATATATCTGTTTTTCCTTCGGCTCCTGCTTGCTCATACTGAACAGGACGAGAGGAGTCATAGCTCTTAATCCAGTCGTATGCGTCCTCAAAATTTTTTCCATAACCAGCCTCATTACCCAACGACCAAACTATTATGGAAGGGTGATTCTTATGGCTGAGCACATTATTCTTGTTACGAGCGACGTGTGCATCATGAAAGGCTTCGTTCTTAGCCAGAGTCTCTGGTCCATATCCCATTCCATGACTCTCCACATTGGCTTCTGCTGTCACGTACAATCCGTATCTATCGCACAAATCATACCACCGAGAATCATCTGGGTAATGACATGTTCTCACGGCATTGATATTGAGCTGTTTCATGACTCGTATATCATCAATCATACGTTCAACACTAACCACGTAGCCTCCATCGGGGTCCATCTCGTGACGGTCGGCTCCCTTGATGAGAATCGCCTTTCCATTAACAAGCAACTGACCTCCCTTTATCTCAACCTTTCTAAAACCTACGTTCTGCGTCAACGTCTCCTTAACCACACCATTCGCATCAATCAATGACACCACAAGAAGGTATAGGTTCGGAGTCTCCGCCGACCACTTCAAAGGGTTCTTCAGAGTGGAATTGAATTGCACTTTTTCTCCTTCGACACCCTGCATTTTTTGCAAGATGACTCTCCCCTCTGAATCTCTCAGTTCTATACCAACCTTATAGTTAGCAGCATTCACAGTAGTGATACAAACATCCAAGAGACCATCTTTATAGTTTTGTGTCAAATCACCTTTTACAAAGATATCATTCACATAGCTCGTAGGACGAGCATACATATAAACTTCTCGTGCAATACCTCGCAATCTCCAAAAATCCTGATCTTCGAGATATGTTCCATCACACCAACGCATAAGTTGCATAGCGATGAGATTTTTCTCTCCTGGCTTAATATAAGGGGTCACATCAAACTCTGCTGCTACTTTACTATCTTCTGAATATCCCACATACTGACCATTTATGTAGAGCGAAAGGTTACTCGTAGCAGAGCCGATATGTATGAAGACCTTCTCACCTTTCCAGTCAGCTGGAATATCAAACCATCGTCTATAGGAACCAACATGATTGTCTCTCACCGGAACTTGTGGTGGGTTATTTACCATTTGATTTGACCATTCATACGGTACATTTGTATAGACTGGGACTCCGAATCCATTCAACTCCCACATACCTGGGACGGGCATTTCAGCCCATTTGGAATCGTCACAACCCAAAGATGCAAACTCCTCCGACATCTTATCTGAGTCCTTGACCCACATAAACTTCCACTTTCCTTCTATGGATAGATAGCGCGACGACTTCGACTTGTCATTATCGAGAGCGAGTGACTCGTTTTCGAATGCAAAAAAGTAGGATACATTATCCAGACGATTAATCCCACTAATGCGTGGATCCTGCCATGGAGCTGTTTGGGCAAACGACAACAATGTCGCCATTCCCATACATGATGATGTGATTAGCTGTTTGATATTCATATTCGTATTCTATTTATTCATGATTTCTTTTTCACAACAATGGAGTTTCTCGATTGTTCCTATATCATACCACATATATCCTGTTTCGAGATCAACACTTTGTATCCTATGTGTCCTACAAATGCGCAAGTATGCATCAGTGACACCAAATATATCTCCCTTATCTCCCATTTCCTTAACAAGAGACGGATTGACAACGTGAATACCACAAAACGCCTTTTGATCATAATCGGGGAGGTCCACAACATCTACGCCTCCCTTCGTTTCGCTCGTTTTCAGATTTACCCAACCTCTCAAAAGATGAGTCTGCCGCTCAAAAAGCAGCTGTCTGTTTGTCTCTCTCCTCCGTATCAACAACGTAGCATCATTTCCATTCTCAATATGATATTTAAGCAATTTCTGGAGTGGAGCGTTGCAAAGCACATCTGCATTACCGACTACTATTGGTTCGTGCTCATCAAAATAATGCAAAGCATTAAGGAGGCCTCCCCCTGTATCAAGCAGAAGACCTCGTTCATCACTAACTTCAATATCTGACTCTGTCCATCTATGCTTATTCTCTTCTAAAAAATCTATAATCTGTTGACCAAAATGATGAATGTTAACGACGATACGTCGAGCACCTTCTGAATAGAAATGATCAATCACACGCTCCAGCATAGGCTTTCCAGCCAATGGTACAAGAGCTTTTGGCATATTGTCAGTAAGAGGCCGCAGACGAGTTCCAAGTCCCGCAGCAAAAATCATCGCTTGCATATCACCTTTGCTCCCAATGCTTTACTGTAACATCTACATCATATGTTTCACTCAGCCAATGAGCAATCTGCTCGGCACAGAAAACAGATCTATGCTGTCCACCTGTGCAGCCAAACGACACCATAAGATTCGTAAAATTACGTTCCTTATAGGTCTCAACGCTCTGACCGACAAGAATGCTGACACCATCTAAGAAACGCTGCATAGGCTCCCAATTGTCTTCAAAATACCTTATCACCTCGGCATCCATTCCAGTTAAGCCCTTATACTGTTCATAACGACCGGGATTCGGCAGAGCTCTGCAATCAAATACATAACCACCACCATTGCCCGACAGATCTGTCGGAATAGCATGTTTGAATGAGAACGATGAGACTTGGACTCTAAGACGCGGTCGACCAATCGCTGCCACGTTATTCAGCTCTTCTGATTCAGTCAGACTCTTCAAGAGAGAGGTTAGATGAGGCAATTCGATTGGTGGCATATGTCCTTTCAATAGAAAATCAATATTTCTGAGGGCGTATGGTATACTCTGCAGGAAATGACTCTTCCGTTCAAAGAAGCCCCGATAGCCATAAGCTCCCATCGCCTGCATAATACGAATCAACACAAATCCGTAGAAGAGAGGCATCTCCCTGTCTGCCTCAGAACCAAAGAAATAGCGAGCAAGACGTTCACGCACATCAACTGGGATATCTGCCTTTGCATCGAAGAGAAGTGAGGCAACGTCATAATGCTTAGCACCCCGACGCCCACCTTGATAGTCTATATACCAAGGCTCCAGGTTATCGCCTCGCAACATAATATTTCGGCTCTGAAAATCTCGATAGAGGAATTTATCCAAGGGGACACTAAGCAGATAGTCGGTAAGCCTCTCGAAGTCCTGCTCCAGCAACTGCTCGTCGAAAGGTATCTTCGCCAGTCTGAGAAAATAGTACTTGAAATACTGCAAATCCCAATCCATCGACTGCCTGTCGAAAGCCTGACGCGGATAACACAATGAAAAATCGATAGCTGAAGCGGCCTTCTCTTGTAATTCACGTAAATCGTCAAGGACACATCTATAGATACCCTCGAGCCTTTCAGTGAAATTACCCTCGTTTTTTGACTTTTCATTCTGAAGAAACGAGTAGAGAGAGACATCGCCCAAATCCTCCTGTAGATAGACCGACTTATCTAAATCCACAGCTATGATTTCTGGCACTTTTAAACCAATTTTGCGCATCGAGCGCGAGAACTCAAGAAAGGCAGTGTTCTCTCTTCGATTCTCCGAATATACACCGATACAAGTTGAACCCTCCGATGTTGTTATCCTATAATACCTACGGTTAGAGCCCGATTGAGGAAGTAATTGACCACCGACAGCTTCCAGATGACAAGCATTCTCAAGCAGTTCTGAAAGAACAATGGCCTCTCTGTCCGGACCTGGGACTATGGTAGCATCCTTCATATAATCAAAAACAAGCAAAAAATATTGTTTTGTCAGTCGCAAAGATATAACTTTGCGCAAAAAAACAAAAACTAAAAACAATTCAAGAATAGTACCTATGGGACGCGCATTTGAATATCGTAAGGCCCGCAAGCTGAAGCGTTGGGGCAATATGGCAAAGACATTCACCAAACTCGGCAAAGAGATTATCATGGCCGTTAAGGCAGGAGGGCCTGACCCACACGCCAACTCTAAGCTTCGTGCTTTGATTCAGAATGCCAAGGCTGAAAATATGCCTAAAGAGAATGTTGAACGCGCTATTAAAAAGGCTACATCGAAGGACCAGTCTGACTACAAAGAGGTTGTTTATGAAGGCTACGGTCCAAACGGAATTGCTATTCTCGTAGAAACAGCTACAGACAACACAACACGCACAGTTGCCAATGTCCGCTCTTACTTCAATAAATTTGGAGGCTCACTTGGAACAAGTGGCAGCGTTAGCTTTATGTTTGAACATAAGTGCATCTTCAAGGTTAAACAGAAAGAGGGACTCGACCTCGAAGAGCTCGAACTTGAGATGATTGACTTCGGTGTTAGTGAGATTTTCGTTGATGACGACGAGGTTATCAACATATACGGCGAATTCGAGAATTTTGGCGAAATCCAGAAATACTTAGAGGACAACGGTTTCGAACTCGTCTCTGCTGATTTCGAGCGCATTCCTACCGACACAAAGAATCTCACAAAGGACGAATATGCTGGTTTGGAAAAACTCCTTGGCAAACTCGAAGAGGACGAAGACGTCACAAACGTATATCATACCATCGGCAATTTGGACGAACTAACTGAGGAATAAGCATTTTTTTGCATACCTCCTCATATTATATCTGCAAAAGTATTAACTTTGCACTCGCAATTCGAGCCAGTGGCAGAATCACCATTTTGCTGCAGGTGAAAAACTAACAAATAAAAGCATTACAAAATGTACCTTTCAAAAGAGAAGAAGGCTGAAATTTTCGGTCAGTTCGGCAAAGAGACAAAAGACACAGGTTCTGCAGAGAGCCAGATTGCACTCTTTACCTATCGTATCAAGCACCTCACAGAGCACCTCAAGGCTAACCACAATGATGTTGTGACAGCTACAGCTCTCAACAAGCTCGTTGGCCAGCGTCGTCGTCAACTCGACTATCTCAAGTCACGCGATATTACACGCTACCGTGCTATCATTGAGAAACTCGGTCTCCGTAAATAAATACGGTACATAACTTAAAAGGAGTGTCAGAATTATGTTTTGACACTCCTTTGTTATTTCAATCACTCTACTACAACGCAACATAGTTGCCAGAGAGATAGTTAGATTTCACTAATCTATTATCTTCACCTCTATGCGTCGGTTTTGCGACCTACCCTCCTCCGTATCATTTGAGGCTATTGGAGTCGTCATGCCATATCCCTTACTCTCTATCCTCTTAACATCCACGCCTTTTGAGACCAAATACTCTACAGTGCTCTTTGCTCTATCTCCCGACAACTTCATATTATAAGCCGCAGTACCCACATTATCAGTATGACCACCTATCTCGACTCTGATGGATGGATTCGCCTTCATTATGGCAACCAACTTATCAAGTTCCACGTGCGACTCCTGTTTCAATGAAGCTGAATTAAAATCAAAGAAAATATTCTTCAGCGTCATCTTACTTCCTGTTTTGATTGGCTCTAATGGCATATCAACTCGGACATTCTCTGACTTATCTCTCTCTGACAGGGTAAATGATTCGGAGTGGTGTAGATAACCCTCCTTAGAAGCTATAAGAGCATAATCCTTTCCTTTCGGTAATTTCAAAACGAAATCACCCTCTTTGGGATCGCTATGTGCTGTAGCAACCTTTGTTCCATCCCTCAAATCTAACAACTCAAGCAAGGCTCCAAGAGGATGCTTACTCTCTGAATCATACACATTTCCAATTACATAATTAACCATCTCTGGACGAGCACTTGCTGGCAGACTAAAACATAACAGTTCTCGCTTTGAACGCATCTCATCTGTCTTTCTCTCTCTCGAATAATAGGCTGTATTACCCGCCGTATTGATTACAAGACCTATCTCTTCTTGCGGGGTATTGATTGGATAGCCTATGTTGACAGGTGTATGCCATGCTCCATTAGAGCTATCCCTACGAGCCACAAAGATATCCATCTGTCCTAACCCAGGCCATCCCGTTGATGAGAAATAAAGCGTCTTGTCATCGGGATGCAGAAAAGGAGAAGCCTCCTCTCCTGGAGTATTAATCGAATCTCCAAGATTAATCACGGGGCCGAATTTAGGTAACCCTTCTTCTGTGAAACTTTCAATTTTGGACGACCATATATCATGTGCACCCTTTCCGCCCTGACGATTTGAAACAAAATAGAGTGTTTGTCCGTCTGCCGAAAAACAAGGTTGACTCTCCCAGCCGGGAGTATTAACAGGTGCACCTATATTCACTGGCGAACTCCACCCCGTCTCGGTCCTGCGTGAGAAATATAGATCACACGAACCATAAGAGTCAGAACGACCACAAATTGTCAGGAACATCCATTGACCGTCAGCAGAAAGTGCCTGCGCTCCCTCATTGGAATCAGGTCGGTTTATCCCCTCTATTGGCGTAAGAGGTCCCCACTCCCCATCCACCTTTCGCGACATACAGAAATCCTCCTGAAACTCCCGCGAATTCTTTGGTAGGTAATGACTGCGATTAAAATCCTCAATATGTCGTGGCACAAGGGTTGTCAAGACAATCTCATTCTCATCAAGTGTCAGACTTGGCCAATAGAGGTCAAATTCCGATGTCAGATTTTCACATACTATATGTGGCTCAAAAGGAACAGGATTATCCAGCAGATTCTTTATAATCTTCCCCTTCTTTATCCAATAATCAGTATCTTTCTTCTGCCGAGATTGTTTGACATTACGTTTGTACGATTCAAAATAGGCAATGCTTGCCGTATCTTGTCCCATCTGACACAATGCTACTCCTGCAAGGTAATAGGCAGTCGGGAAATAGGTTGAGTCGACACTCAAACCCTTATCCAACACCAGGAACTGATTCTCATAATCACCTATAGCCTTATACAGATCGCCAAGAGCAAAATAGCACTCTATAAAGTTTTCATCCATCTTCAATGCCGATTCATACTTTTGAGCTGCCAAAGCATAGCGCTCCAGGTAGAAAAAGTCGGTCGCCTCCTCATATAAGGCAATAGCCTTCTTATTCTTGGTATGATACTTCTTATCCTTGCCATTCTGAGCCTCTACTACGAATAGCGATACAAACAGAAATAAGAATAGCACAAAAAATCTCTTCATAGCTCTACTTACAACGTTTATATTCCATATAATCTTGTAAAATCAACGAGGCGCTAACCATATCAACGATTCCGTTCTTGTTATCACGTTTCTTTCTGCCTAAGCCCCCGTCTATCATACTCTGAAAGGCTATCTTTGTTGTATAGCGCTCATCATAATACTCCATAGCTACAGCCTCTGGAACCACTTTTCGTAGTCGAGCTACGAATGGTCGGATATAACGCATCGAGTCGCTGTCTTCTCCATTGGGTTGTCGTGGATATCCAATAACTATTGTAGCGACCTGCTCTATTTTCAGGTAATCGAGAATATACCTCTCCAAATCTTTCGTCTCGACAGTAGTCAGCGGAGAGGCAATGATACCTGATGGATCTGTCACTGCAAGTCCTGTCCTTTTTTTCCCGTAATCTACTGCTAATATACGCATAACACCATCTTTAATATGTTGTAAATGTCCACTCCCAGACTCTCTTGTTTCCGCATTCATCTCCAACAACGGCCTTCAACTTATGTGGTCCTTTTTCAATTTTCATACTTCCCACATTCGACTTGAGCATCTTCTGCTTATAATCATACTTGAAAAGTTGCCATTTACCATCAATGGTGACTCGATAATCTTTTATACCACTCAAGTCATCTGATATACCAATCATGACAAAATGCTGATCTTCAAGATTATTACGTTTATTCTTACTCCACACCTTTGGTGCTATGCTGTCGACTGCAATCTGGAAATTCCCTAAAGTCATACTCTTTGCCGTTACAATCGTATCTTTCACTGTAGATGCAAGATAAGAGAATGCCCCCTTGTTATCTACATTCACAATACACACACCATGCTCAAATCTCTTTTCCTTTGGCAAGGACATACTAATAGTCATCCCCTTATGCAATGGTAGATCAGGATTTCCCACTCGCAATCCTCCGTCCTGATTTCTCGAAATATCGACAGGTGAATCTTCATACAATGCACCTTGCGGTATTAGGATACTACATCCCAAGGTGTCGAAAACCACCGTCCGATTCCATTCAATAGCATCCAGTCGCTTCACATACGCGATTTTTCTGACATTGCTTCCTACAAGTTTAAAGTCAACACGCTTGACATTCCCTGCATAATCCCGCAGTTTATAGGTTAAAGCAACTGTATCTCCCTCATTAAGCATAAATCTGCCATCTCCTTTGTACACTTTCTTCAACTGATTACCTGGCAACACATACGAGCGCTGAACGAAACGTTTCTTCTCAAACCACTCTGCATAGTCAATATGCGCATTGATATATCGTGTCATATCAAAATCTACTGCGGTGTGATGGCAGCTGAAAATCTCCTTCCCATCCTTGTGCAATTGCACCTCTGTCACTCCACATGGGCGTCCATCGATAGTGAAGTAATCGTTACAGCAGACACCTACAGCTGTCATTCCAGGCATCACCCTCAACGTTTTTCCCTCAACTTCATCAGAAACAAAAAACTTACTTGACGCCACCACTTGACGGTCTCCCTCTCCCACCAGTGTATAGACTTTCAACCCCAAGAAGCGGGGAGGTGTGTTATCATTTACAGATGGGAGGAATGCCAACGGATTAAGTGCCTTCTCGCTTTTGGTGTCTCGCACTTCAAAATGCAGATGAGGTCCTCCCGACCCCCCTGTATTGCCACTGTATGCAATTACTTCTCCCTGACGTACTTTAAGTCGTGACGAATCAAACGTAATATCACATTCGAACGTCTCATGTTCATACTGATATGCCCTAAGCACAGCCTCTATCTTATCGTTAAAACCATTAAGATGCCCATATACAGTAGTATGTCCATCATTATGCGTAAGATATATAGCATGCCCGTAGCCATAAGCAGATATTTTAATTCGAGAGACATATCCATCAGCCACGGCCTTTACTGGTATATTCTGCTGTCCTACTGTTGAAATATCTATCCCCGAATGAAAATGATTTGCTCTTAATTCACAAAACGAGGCTGTCAGACGCTGCGAGATATCCATAGGCATAACATACACCTGGGAGTATCCCGAAAAGCTTAAATGATTAATACATATAAATGCTGTTACTACTCTAAATATATGTCGATATGTCATTGATATATAAAACTGTCTATTTTGTTCGAACATCATTTGTCATGCGAAAATAAGCAAAATATCTCACATTTCTACAGATGCGACACTCCCAGCTCTTCAGAACCCAACACCATTTTCACCCCTGCTATCACAGTCGCAGGAACTACTAACAGCGACATATATACTCCTACGAAAGGCACCATCAGCAACAATGAAAATGGTAATCCTATCCCGCAAATACCCATTTTATTCCTCGACATAAAGCGGCGACTCTCCTTTCCCGAAAAACCTTTTAACTCCAGTGAATAGTCAACCATAGAGACAGCGAAATAATAGGAATTGACAAGAATCAGCAATACGGGAGCAACAAAACGAATCACAGGAATAAGATGTAGTATCAGAATCAGAATTGTGAAGAATAGAAGTAGCACCATGTTCCACAGAGAGAACGGCACTGCACGGAGTACGCTTCTGAATAACGAAAGCGTTCGGGGAGGACTCCCCTCCTCAATGGTCATCACCTTGTGAGCTAACGAACTAAGCAAAGGACTATACAAAACAAGAAGCATCGTTCCACTTATCAGCCTCAGAATGACAAAACCTGCGAACCAGACGACAACAGAGGATAAAAAGAGTATTGTTGAAGACACCCACTCCAGCATGTCAAACGAGACCAAACACATCTCCAACCATCCAACACCCGAATCGACAAATTGCTTGAGTCCCAAAAAAGACAACACATAATAGGCTATGGCAATCAAAAGCATCCATAGATAAGTCGTCTTCATCTTATTCTTTGAAAGATAACCGAACGACCTAAATACAAGTCTCACACCTCCAAACAGATTCATCTCACGACATTTTGTTAGAAACTCACTAATAAAAAAGAACCGACAGAAATCTGACGGTTCCTCATATTACGTATATAGTAAAATATTACTTCAAGAAACCAGCACGCAGCTTATTGAGTTCCACCTCTGTTAGGAAGCGCCAACGGCCACGAGGCAACTTCAACTTAGTCAAACCTGCGAAGTAAACACGATCAAGTTTCTCAACCTCATATCCGAGGTGCTCGAAAATACGACGGACAATACGATTCTTACCAGAATGCAATTGAACACCTACCTGCTTACGATCGCCACCATCTACATATTGGGCATCATCTACTCTGATGAAACCATCTTCGAGTTTAACACCCTTCATGATTCGCTGGATATCCTCTTCCGACACATTACGATCAAGGAAGACATGATAGATCTTACGAACACCATAACGTGGATGTATTAGATGCTCTGTCAGTTCTCCGTCGTTAGTCAAGAGCAATACGCCAGTCGTATTACGGTCAAGGCGACCTACTGGATAGATTCTCTCCTCGCACGCATCAGCTACTAAATCCATCACTGTGCGGCGCTCCTCTGGGTCGTCTGTTGTTGTCACACAATCTTTTGGCTTATTCAGAAGCACATAAACCTTACGCTCTGCGGTGAGGGACTTACCATTGTACTCGACATGATCCGATTTCTTCACCTGAACACCCATCTCGGTTATGACCTGTCCATTGACAGTCACAAGTCCTTGACGAATAAGGTCATCAGCCTCGCGACGACTACAAACGCCACTCATTGCAATGAAACGATTCAGTCGAAGCGTTTCGAGTGAATGAGGTATAGGCTTTTCTCCCTGAGTCTTTGGTGCGTTCTCTACCTCGTAGTTTGCTGTCTGAACAGCGCCTTCTGCCATTGTATTGAGGAGTTCTTCATTCTCAAAGAGATCGTTATTGATAACGCTCTTATCTCTCTTCAACATAGGATTAGGCTTTTTCGGCTGCTTCTTCTTGGGTTGTGGACGCTGTCCTCCATTCATAGGACGACGAGGAGCTCCTCCCTGCTGGCGATACGGACGATTGTTGCCATAACGTCCATCTCCTTGAGGATTCCTCTGCATAGGCCTGCGCGGACCTTCCTCAGTCTGACGCTCATAATTATCGTAACGAGGGCGCGCATTATAGCTGTTATAACTTCCATCACCCTCGTTATTGTTATAACGTGGACGAAACGCCCTTTGAGGCTGATTGTCTGAGTTATCTCGGTTATAACGTGGACGGAAAGCTCTTTGAGGCTGGTTATCAGAATTATCTCGGTTATAATTACCATATCGATTATTCTGCTCGCCTCCATTGTCGCGATACCGTGGACGGAATGCTCTCTGAGGAGTATCTCCGTTATTTCCATTGTCATCATAGTTACGACGGTTATTTCTATAGCCACCATACCCCTCATAACTATTAAAACGATCTACATCTTCAGAATTGTCAGAACGATTATAACCACCATTGTTGTAGCCATTATCATCGCGATTGTATCGATTGTAGCTATTGTAATTACCATTGTCGCGATTCTGTCGATAACCATCGTTATTATTGTATCGACTTCCTCCGTCACGGTTATAACCTCCATTATCTCTGTTGTATCGACCCGAATTATAGTCGTCACGACGATTATAACGGTCTACAGGCTCGCTACTATACATACGTGGTCGACGCGGACGTTCCATATCGCCATTCGTATTGATGCGCGGTCGACGCGTAGGTTGATAGGGATTCTCGCTGTCGCCATCTCGGCGCCCTTGAGTGTCACCGTACTGCTCTGACTGCCCGTCAGAATGCTGAGTACGACGTGCCTCGAACTCTTCGTTCTCAGTTTGTGTATCCATTTGATTACTTAATTAAAATTGATTTATTTTAGAAACTTTGAAATATTAATAATACTTGGTGTGTAAATCACTCATTATATATTGTCTATTTTATTCCAATTCGGCATTCAAAATTACAACAAAATATTAATACATAAGGCATAAGGGATAAAAAAAAGCTATCTTTGCACTGAAATAAGGGGATTTCTTTTATTTGCTTCTACGGAGATTCAGTATTTATGTTCTGCAAATTGGCAATTTGCTTTACTATAACCGAAATAAGTAGATTCAAAAGAGTTTCCTTAATCGAATCTCTATCGTTTAATCTAAAGGGATTTCATCGAAGTCCATACAAGTATAGAATTATGAATAATACCATACCCGTACTCCTGTTAACAGGCTATTTAGGCTCTGGGAAGACAACTCTAGTCAATCATATTCTGTCAAATCAAAAAGGTATCAGATTTGCTGTCATCGTTAACGACATTGGTGAAGTCAATATCGATGCCGACCTCATCCAGAAGGGTGGAATTGTCGACAAAAAAGACGATAGCCTTATGGCACTGCAGAACGGCTGCATATGTTGCACCCTCAAGATGGACCTTGTCCAGCAACTTGACGAGATTATGCAGATGCAGAAGTTCGACTATATTCTGATAGAAGCTTCTGGCATTTGCGAGCCAGCTCCTATCGCTCAGACCATTTGTAATATTCCTCAACTGGCTCCTCAATATACAAAGCACGGTCTTCCTCGCATTGATTGCATTGCAACGGTTGTTGATGCTCTACGCTTAGAGAGCGAGTTCAATAATGGAGACGATCTTAAGCGCTCCGACATCGATGAAGAAGACCTCGAGAATCTAGTCATCCAGCAAATCGAATTCTGCAACCTGATTCTACTCAACAAAGCATCAGAAGTCACACCTACCCAGCTCGAGCACGTTAAACAAGTCATCAAGGCTCTTCAACCTAAAGCCCGCATAATCACAACCGACTACTGCAACGTCGAATTGGAAGAGTTGCTAAACACAGGACTATTCGACTTCGAAGCAGTCGCCTCATCTGCAGCTTGGATTCAAGAGCTCGACAAACCAGCAACCCCAGAGGAGGAGGAAGAGGCTCATAGCGAACACCATCACCACGACCATAAGGAGAATGAGGAGCACGAACACCATCATCACCATCATCATGACCACGACCATGGCCATGACGAATGCGACCACGATGAAAAGGATTGTCATGACCCTCATTGTCATCATCACCACCACCACGACCACGAGGGTGGCGAAGTTGAGGAGTACGGCATCAGCACTTTTGTATACTACCGCCGGAAGCCTTTCGATATCGATATGTTCGACCAGATGATTGCCCGTAAATGGAGTAAAAATATAATACGGGCAAAGGGAATATGTTATTTTAAGCAAAACCGCGATATGAGCTACATATTCGAACAAGCTGGAATACAGAAAAAACTCACAGAGGCAGGTCTGTGGTTCTGCACGGCTCCCGAGGACGAGCTAAAACAACTTGTAGCTCAAAATCCAGAAATATTAAACGATTGGGATGAAACGTATGGCGACCGTATGCAGAAGATTGTTTTCATCGGACAGAAAATGGATAAAGAAGCTATCATTCGAGAACTGGACTCATGTCTTTGCTAACTGACTTTAATTAATGAAAAAACAGAACATCATAATTCTCGTTGCGAGCGCAATAATCATCACTCTCACCATTCTATACTTCACTTCACGTTCAGAAATGGCTGAAATGGAGGAGGTTTTCACAGAGGAGAAAGAGAATCTTCTGACTGAATACCAGGATTTATATTCTGATTTCGACTCTCTCAGATCCAACAATGCTGAATTGGAACAAAAACTTGAAATGGAGCGCGAACGTGTCGCTCAGCTTCAGGAAGAGCTACGCACTACTAAAGTCTCTAACGCCAGACGTATCAAAGAACTTCAGGGTGAATTGACTACCATGCGCACAGTAATGCGCAGCTTCGTAGTCCAGATAGATTCTCTCAACCAAACAAACGCTGCTTTGCGAAAAGAGAACGAGGGCATGAAAAACCAAGTAGCTCAAGCACGCCGCACTGAAGCTCAGCTAAAAGAAGAGAACGCAATCCTCTCGGATCAGGTCTCAATAGCAGCTCGTCTGTCGACCCGCAATATCGCAGGATATGGCTTGACGAATAAGGACAAAAAGTCTTCTCGAATAGACAATATTTCCAAGATAAAAATATCGTTTACCATCGACAAAAACATAACTGCTCAGACAGGAATGCGACCAATCTATATTCGAATCGAACGACCCGACGGAGAGCTGCTTATGCACTCTAAAAATGACACTTTTCAGTTCGAAGACCAGCAGATCAACTATTCTGCTCGTCGCGATGTAGAATATGGAGGTGAAGATACTGAGACTTACATTATATATAACGTCGACAGCGGAGAACTGATGAAGGGTGTATATAACGTTGAGATATTCTCATCAGGTGAACTTATAGGTTCTGGAAGCTTCACCCTCTCTTAATATTTGAACTATTACTTAATATAATATATGTCATCATTCGACTCTCTCGGTCTTTCCGAGGAATTACTCGCTGCCGTGCGAGAAAAGGGTTTCGAAGACCCTACTCCAGTCCAGGAACGCACAATCCCTGAGATTCTTAACCACGGACGCGATATCATATCGTTAGCACAAACGGGAACAGGAAAGACCGCTGCCTTTGGTCTTCCTATCGTACAACTAACTGACGATTTAACATCTCAGACGCAGGCCTTGATACTAAGCCCCACACGCGAGTTATGTCTCCAAATAGCTAAGGATATAAAAAGTTTCGCTTCTACACGTCAACGAGTACAAATCGTTGCCGTCTATGGTGGAAGCGACATTCGTTCTCAAATAAAACAACTAAAAGGCCCCGCCCACATTGTTGTCGGAACACCTGGTAGAGTAATAGATCTTATAGACAGGGGCGTTCTGAAAATAGGCAACATACGTTGGCTTGTACTTGACGAAGCGGATGAAATGCTTAATATGGGATTCAAAGATGATATCGAAACAATCCTCTCTTCTACCCCTGAAGAACGACAGACTCTCCTTTTCTCCGCAACTATGCCTCCTTTCATAGAGAAAGTTGTTGGGCAATATATGAAAGACCCTATGGAAATCCGCATTGGCAAAACCAACGAAGGCGCAGCAAATGTGGAGCACCAATACTATATCGTTAAGGCCCAAGACAGGTATCTGGCCCTGAAACGTATTGTCGATATGGTTCCTGATATATACGGAATCGTCTTCTGCAGAACTCGCCAGGAGACAAAGGAAATCGCAGACAAACTCATTGAAGATGGATATAACGCCGATGCCCTTCACGGAGATCTCTCTCAGGCTCAGCGAGACATGGTCATGCAACGATTCCGGACCAAACACCTTCAACTCCTTGTCGCAACTGACGTAGCAGCCAGAGGTATTGACGTAATGGAACTCACACATGTCATAAACTATAACCTTCCCGATGATGCAGAGGTTTATGTCCACCGAAGCGGACGAACAGGTCGCGCAGGCAAAAGCGGGATCAGTGTATCTATTATACACACCCGCGAACTGAATAGGATCCGTTTGATTGAGAAGATTAGCCATAAGAAATTCATCAGATGCTTGGTTCCATCTGCCGAAGAGATATGTCAAAAGAAACTGCTTCACTTCATCGATGGCGTAATAAACCAGGATGTCGATAGCGATTCAACCGTATCTGCTTTCCTTCCTACGATAATGGAGAGCCTCTCTATGCTATCAAAAGAGGAGATTGTTGCTAAATTCATAGCCAATGAATTTGAGACCGTAAACAGATACTATCAAAATGCGGCCGACCTGAACGTCGAACTTGCAGAAGACCGAAAAGGCAAAAAAGAGAAGGGAGAAAAGAGCGGTTCTGACAATGCCTACTTGGAGAAGCATGACATTGCCCGACTATTCATAAACATTGGCAAAATAGACCACATAAAGGCAACCGATATAATCGGATTAATCAACGATTACAACCGTAAACTTCCTCAGAAAGTTAATATCGGACACATCGACCTCAATCGCAACTTCTCTTTCGTCGAAGTCGACCGCAAGTGGGCTAACGAAATAATCAACAACATGAATGGTAAGGTTATTGATGGTTATAAACTGGTTGTTGAAATGACCGAGGAGAGAGCTCGTAATAGACGCAGCAAAGAGAATGATTCAAGAAAAGAATATAAAAACAACAAGAGGGAATACAACTCTAACCCGCGCAAGGAGAGAGGGGATAAAAATAGACACCGCTCTAAAGATAACGAACGGCCATTCAGCAATAAGAATAACAAAGGCAAGAAATCAAATAAAAAATAGATAGTTATCAAAGCTCAATACATATACATATTTCTCTTCCTTCTTTCATCTCTACCACTCTCTACCAAGGCTCAAGAGTATATGGAGACGGATTCAACAGAGTATTATGACTATAACAGTTATGATTCTCAGGATGACTATAGTGACGACTACGACTGGGATTACGATGACGATTACCACTATGTAGAGCCCTGCGCCCATTCGGGAAATCAAACCTATTGGGAGACTCTTCAATACAAGGGAAGCATGTCTACATATAATCACCAGGTTGGAGCAAAAGGAACTATCCGTTTCTCCGATTCATGCATCGAAATCGACTGCACAGCCATTCAGATGTATTTCGGAATAGCACGATACGAAATGATAACCAAACACTATATAAGGATATACAGAAGTCAGGCTGATGAGCTATACGACGTGATGGAGATAAGATTGGGCTTTGGGGTAAACAAAGGAAAATATGTCATATATCTTGCAAAACTTGGCGACGATGGTCATCTGCAAGGCACAGTGCAACTGATATGTAAACCACTACGAATCAATGGCAAACGTCAATTAGAACTACCAAAAGAGAAACGTTGTTTCATAAGCAAAGTAGAGGAGAATTAAATGAGACAGTTCATATTCATCAATAATAACATTGCACTGAGGGAGTCTACTACTGACTGTTGTCTCGTTCTGCCAGATGAAAAAAATAACATCACAATAAACGAAGACAATAAAAGCATAATCATCAATGAGATAGATGGAATTGCAACAATGGCTGTCTCAGAAGAGACCATTCAGTCGCATGGACTAACACTCCACGACTTAAGGTCCGCTCGAACCAGAATGACATTAGAGGATTTCAGAGATGCTTGTCAAGCTAAACAAATTCTCCATTGGCATACTCACAGCCTTTTTTGTCCATGTTGTGGCGCACCAACAAAAAGAAGTGCCCACATAGAGAAACAATGCCCCTCTTGCAACAACCTAATCTATCCCCCATTAGCCCCCGCCACAATCACCTTAGTACATAAGGGTAAAGATGAGATTCTCATGGTAAGAGCCCATAACTTCAGAAGTAACCATTACGGACTTGTTGCAGGTTTTGTGGAACCAGGAGAAAGCCTTGAAGAGTGTGTCAGTCGCGAACTGATGGAAGAGACTCGTATCCGCGTTAAAAATATCCGATATGCTGGAAGCCAGCCATGGCCATTCCCATGCGGAATAATGATTGGCTTTGAAGCCGACTACGAAAGCGGAGAGATAATCAAACAAGATTCTGAACTAATAGACGCCCAATGGTTTAACCGTCACGACCTTCCACCCCTTCCCGATGGCATGAGCATAGCTCGTCAGTTGATTGACAAATGGCTAAAATAGTGAATGTTGTTTTAATATCATAATACATTTGAGAATTGGAATAATTAAGTATCTTTGTCACTTTAAACCATAGAATGATAACCACGCTCAACAAAGCTCATACAAATCTGCTTTGTTAATGCATACAAATATTTGATCAAAAAATATCATCCATGAAATTCAAAGTATCTTCGGGCGACCTTGAGCGCCGTTTATCCGTTCTCAGCCGAGTCATAGAGAGCAAACCTTCGACTCCCATATGGTCGCACTTCCTTTTCGAAACTATCGGTGACAGCTTAAGAATTACTGCTGGTTCACAAGATATCATAATGCAGACAGAACTCTCTATTCTCGACTCTGAGCAAGACGCCAAATCCGTCCTTCCCGGCGAGAAACTTATCGCATACTTAAAGACTCTTCCTGAACAGCCTGTAACTATGTCTATCGACGAAAACAATAGCATGGTGATATATACAAGCGCAGGTAAGAGTTCTCAGATGGGCGAATCTGCTGACCAATGGCCTCAGAATAGCGAACTTAAAGAAGATTCTATATCAACTTTCACCATCTCTTCTCAGAGCCTACTGACAGGCATCTCACGTACGGCTTTCGCAATATCATCTGACGAACTACGACCCGTACTTAATGGTATATTTTTTGAGATTGAACCAACCACTCTGACAATGGTGGCCACAGACTCTCAGAAACTTGTACGCTACACACGTACTGATGTGCAGGCAGGGATAAATGCTTCGTTTGTCCTTAACCGACGCCCCGCAAACATCCTTAAGAGCGCTCTCGATAAGGAAGATTCAATGATTAGAATCGAATTCGACTCAAAAATCGTTCGATTCCACCTGCCTCTATACACAATCTCTTGTACACAACCAGAGGGAAATTATCCTCCATATAGGACTGCTATTCCGACTAACAACCCATACACCCTCGTGATAAACCGCCAGAATCTTCTAAATGCCGTTCAACGTGTCTCACTCTACTCTAATACAACAAAACTCATTCGCCTTGATGTAGGTAGCGACAGCGTAAATATATCAGCACAAGACATTGACTTCGCTTGTCAGGCTAAGGAGATGATAAGTGGCGAATTTGATGGTGATAGTTTATCAATAGGCTTTAAAGCTACAAACCTCACAGAGGTATTATCCAACCTCGAGTCGGAAGACATCTCTATAAGACTCCTTGATTCCGTCAGAGCTACTCTCGTTTCACCTTCGACAAAGCACGAGGGAGAAGACGAGCTGATGCTCATCATGCCTATGAAAGTATAACTAAAATATACTAACCAATAACTACAAGGGAGTGCACATCAATTGTACACTCCCTTGTTAGTTGTACCTGTTATCATGCTGGAACAGCCGTCGATTTCCGCAGAGAACCAAACCTATTTTGAGCTATGCCGAGCGAAATTAGCTTTGCAATAGAGTATTGCAAATAGAGTTATAGACTTGGAAATGCAAAATTACAGCAAGAAGTTCCACACGTTAGAGACTAATCCTGCTTAAAAGACCTCAAAAACAAAAAGCCTAAACTCTTAACATCTAAGAATTTAGGCTTTTCTTTGTGATACCGGAGGGATTCGAACCCCCAATCTTCTGGGCCGTAACCAGAGGCATTAATCC
>JABUTU010000104.1 GCA_021443545.1 Marinilabiliaceae bacterium
GGTTCACGGTATGTTTCATCCTGCAAAATGGCCCATCGGCCAAAAAACAATCAAAGGCGGGTTAGATTCTGCTGATAACAATAAAAAATTAGCCTTGCAGAAAAGACTGCAAGGCTATTTGGGTTCCGAAAGGAAGATTTGTTCAAACCATTCTTCAGTAGAAGAGGCTTACTTCTTTGCGAAGAAGTCTTTTACCTCCTCAGTAGCAACGATGGCCTCCTCAAAGACATAAGCACCAGTCTTTGGTGACTTAACCATCTTAATGCACTTAACGTGACCTTTACCGTCACCTTTTTGCAATGTAGCGACTGCTTTCTTTGCCATCTTTCAAAATTATTTAATCTCTCTGTGAAGTGTTACACGCTTCAAGAAAGGGTTATACTTACGACGCTCCAGACGGTCTGGGCTGTTCTTGCGGTTCTTTACAGTGATGTAGCGCGACATTCCTGCAACACCACTCTCCTTCTGCTCGGTGCACTCGAGGATAACCTGAACGCGATTGCCTTTAGCTTTCTTTGCCATTATTCTGTCCTCCTCTATTAATAGTTAGCTATTAAACCTTCAGCCGTAGCACGCTTGAGAGCTGCATGAATGCCGATCTTGTTAATCAAACGCAAACCAGCACATGAAACCTTGACTGTAATCCAACGATCCTGCTCTGGAATGTAGAATTTCTTTACGAAGAGATTTGGTTGAAATCTTCTCTTGACACGACGCTTAGAGTGAGAAACATTGTTCCCCGCCAACGACGTAATGCCTGTTATTTGACAAATCTTTGACATTTCTTTTTCCTTTTCGGATACTTTTCAAAACACGGTGCAAAGTTCATAATTATTTTTCAATCTACAAAGAGTTGCAAGCAAAAAATAGATATTTTTCTCAATCAAGTTCTCCGAGTTCTCCGAAAACGATAAGGTCGAAATATTGTTATATTGTTATAGCGAAATAACGAAATAGCGAAATATCGAAATATCGTTATAGCGAAATATCGAAATATCGAAATATCGTTATATCGAAATATCGAAATATCGTTATAGCGAAATATCGAAATATCGTTATAACGAAATAACGTTATAACGAAATAACGAAATATCGTTATAACGAGAACTCCAACCGACTCCGAGAACTCCAAGAACCTCCGAGAACTCCAAGCCCCTCCCCTTAATCAGGCAAAGAAAGCGAGATGGCGCCGCTCATCCCCAATCGTCGTGGTGGCTCCATGGCCAGGATAGACAATGGTCGCTTCTGGAAGAGTCAGGACCTTACGCCGGATACCTTCAAGAAGCTGTCGCTCACTCCCTCCTGGGAAATCACTGCGACCGATGGACCCTCTAAAGAGAACATCGCCAGAGATTAGAATCCCCTCCTCCGACATGTAATAAAGCGTCCCTCCAACGGAATGTCCTGGAACGGTCAGCACATCAAAACGCATAGTGGAGATGCTTATCGTATCGCCATCATGCGTGTCGACATTAATCTCGAACGAATCCTGCACTGGAAGCCCCCAGACATCCGATAGCTGCTCATTGAGGAAGAGATACTCCTGCTCGCTCTTCGGTCCGTAGACAGGCACCGAATAGCACTGCTGCAGATGTCCAACACCATAGACATGGTCGATATGCAGATGCGTCAGCAGAATAGATTTCAGAGTCAACGAACGCTGCGACAGATGGTCGTCAAACGACCTCTTCTCGTTCTCGCTCTGCATCCCCGGATCGATAACAACACAGTTGCGCGACTCATCGATGAGAAGAATGGTATTCTCTCCGAGTATATTATATTGAAACACTTCAACTTCAACCATAAAACTTCAATCTTTTCAGTCGCGAAGTTAGCTATTAAGCACTATTTAACACTGATTTTTTCAGTATTTATGCAACTTTTTGAGCTATCTACGCATATAATCGAGAAATGAAGGTTGAAGAGGATAAAAAAATGAGGTTTTATGCTCTTCAATACAGAATAATTCATTAATTTTGCAACGTAGATTATAGCATTATATACCATGTTAAAGCGGTACGAAAAGCCATATATACAATATGTGAAGGTCGACTATTCAGTCTTGACCGTTGGTGAGTCTCAGACGCACCAGCCTGACCCTGACGAAGAAGATCCATTCGGTAGTATGGGTGCCAGAAGTGCGAACAGGTCCACCATATACAATAACTCATCGATTTCTGGGGGGACATCCTTTGTGGGTGACCGACCGAAGTACTAAGTACAGAGTACACACACTGAACTAAATAGAATCCAGAAAGCCTCTACGGTCATGACCGTAGGGGCTTTTTTCATCCCCAAGCAAAGCCCCAAAGCAAAACTCCTCCAAGAACGATAACGTCGAAATGTCGAAATGTCGAAATAACGAAATATCGTTATAACGAAATATCGAAATAACGAAATATCGAAATATCGAAATATCGTTATAACGACAACAACCGCCTCCGAAAACTCCCAGCACTCCGAAAACTCCCAGCACTCCGAAAACTCCAAGAACACCAAGAGCCCCGAAAACTCCGAAAATCCCAGGATCTCCCGAAAACTTCGAGCCACAAAAAAAGAGGTGCGAGTTATCGCACCTCATTTTTTGAACTAAATTAAAAGATATTACTTCATGAGCAATTTCGAAGTCTTGACTGCAGAACCATTGACAACCTTGACAACCACCATGCCGTTGTTTGCGATGTTGAGCTTCGTTGTACGACTGCCAATCATCTTCATTGTAAGCTCGCGACCGAGAATGTCGTAAGCAACAACCGTTGCGTCAGGAGCGACATCACCGAAGATAGTCACTGTTGCCTCATCTTTACCATCAGAGGCTATTGTGATATGGCTCTCGTCGTAGATATTCTCACGCATATCAGTAGCTCCCTCCTCGAGTTCATCACCTGAGAATGCGAGTTCGAAACGACCCTCATAGAGGTTATCGGCATTCGGACAGAGGTAGTCGTCGACAAGTGTCAGGTCGACTCTCTCACCCGTCAGGTTATCCACCAAGTAGACAGGACCGTTATGCTTGAACTCGTAGAGATTCAAAGCTGCGATATGCAGTGTTGTAGCCTGCGTAGCCTTGGTGATGCTTAGAGGCAATGTGATATTCTCGTTGATGAGAGTCTCGACACTTGGGAAGTGAGCAATTACGAGAGCGCTGCCACCCTTATTGGTTGAGATCTGGCTCAGGAGAGCAGGAGATGTGTTAGGACGCTTCTCTGTATCGCCATCGTTCATTGTCAGAGCACCCTCCTCGTTGAAGAGAATAGCTATCTCATCGTAGTAATCACCCTGTCCAGCGACGAGGCGGAGAACCTTACCGAATGTCTTTGTATCGATATCCTCGATATGAGCCGACTTCTGGCGAACCTCAGAGCTTGTGAAAGCACCTGTGTTCTTGATATGCAATGTAGTACCGCAACTGTCGAAGTTGAGGTTACCATCCTCACCGCGCATCTCGAATGCCTGGAATGGAGCGAGATACTTGAAGTCGCTCGGACTTGATATACCCGTTGATGCGTTATACTGCGAGTAACTCCAAGCACCGTTCTCGTTGACACGAGCGTAGAACGACTTAGCGACCTTACCAGTTGTTGCTGCAGCAAACTTCGGGTTGAGAGCTATTGCGAATGGATATGGGTTAGCATACCAACCGACACCGAGGAATGCCTGCGCATCGAACTCATCCTTAGCTGAGGCTACCTTTCCACGTTGGGTGAAGGTATACTTCTCATCGAGCTTGACCTTGTTGACGCTTGATGCAAAGTTACCGATACCGAATGTACTGGTCGACTCGACAAGTGTCATATTACCAGAGAATTTGAACTTATGATCGGCGTTATTTACCCAAGAGAAACCTTCGTGGTCGTAGCTCTTCATATAGAGGTTACCATAATCCCAGCCGACCTTAGAGGCATCAGGAGTGTCTATTTCGCCGCTCTCGACAGCCGAACCGAAGTAGTAGATACGCTGTGGCTCGACAGTACGGTTGACGATGATATCCTGAGTAATCTCACCCTCAACAATGAGGTTTGGATTAGCATCGACGTCGTAGTTAACGATGAACTTACCGCCCTCTGCAATCTCAAGATTCTTGATAACCCTCAGCTGAGAGCCAGCACCCTGGAGAGTTAACTGTGAGAGATTCTCCATAGATATTGAGTTGACAGTCACCATCGACTCGATGATAGGCCAACGAGAGCAGCCGTTAGGGATGACTACATCAGCACCACTGTTTGGAACCTGACGTGCTGCCCAGTTATCTGCGACGCTCCATTCGTCATTGAAGCTACCAACCCAACGGAAGTCTTCATATTCGCTTGCAACACCGAGGATATATACACGACCCTCGCCGGCATTTGCATAGGTAATCAACTGATTAACCCAGAGTGTTCCGCTGTAGGCGTTCTTTGAATCGTTCTTGTAACCGACACTCTCCCACTTAACGGTGCCTGTCTCGATAGACTTACCATAGCTTACCACGCATGATCCGGTATCGAAGCCACCGCTCATCTCATCCCAACGTAACTTGACTTGAGCCTGAGCCTGGTCGTTAGGACCGAGGACAACCCAGTAGTCATTACCGATGTAGTTTACATTGACACCTTCAGCCTCGAGAGCAGCCTTAGCAGCCTCAGCTTCAGGATGCTGACCATTATAGTAGCGAACCCTCCACTTACCATTGACAGCCGACTTAACATCGACAGCACCTGGACGACCGCTTGCACCGATGTAGTATGGCATTGCCGAACCACTGACGAGGTTGAGCGAGAGGAAGCCATCGACGAAGCTATTGGCATCCTTACGAGTGATTGTAGGATTTGTCGACTCGATAGCTATCACATTATCACCACTATAGATGACACCCTTAATCAACTGCAACTGACGAACCGTTAAGTCACTATCGACAATCACTCCGAGGCTGTTATCTACACCGATACCAGAGAGGTCGTACGTTGTGAGCGAGCCACCTGAGAAGTCAACCGACTGGCATTCATCGCCGTTGAAGATGATGCAACCTGTTCCAGGGTTAGAACCGCCATTGAGGTAGAGATTCTTCTTAATCTTCAATATAGAGTTGTTCGAAACGAGTTGAACATCATCATTTATTGTGACCTCACCGAAGGTCGATACATCCTGATTCTTAGGCAGGTTACGTTTACCAGAGCCAGAGAATATCACCTTATTATGGTATGCATAGTTCACGAATACATTGTAGTCGACATTATCACCTGCATACTCGATTGTACCGCCAGCGACAGAGAAGAAGTCCTCGAAGTTACCGGCAGGGAAGGTACCGCGAACGATAATCTTACCTGTACCTGTTATAGTACCGAAGCTATTAGACTTAGCTGTTGAGAAGTCGATGATACCATCAGCCTGAACGCGGAGGAAGTAGATCTTCATTCTCTCGTTGGCAGGAGCGAGTGTCACATTGCTTCCGATGATGATACCGCAACCATTCTTATTCTCTGTCACGATACCATTCTCCTTGATTGTACCCGTCACGATATCATACTCACGCCAGATTGACTGGTCGTCCCACATACCATCTGCGATACTTATATATGTACGCACCTGGTCATTCATATTATCCTTATTACCGCAAGTGTAGATACCGCATATCTCTGCATGAGTACCACCGAGATAGAACTCAGTATTGATTGAAGGAGAAGCGACAGTCACGACACCCTCATACTTACGTATTCTACCAGAGTGTTCTTCGAGGTGAGCTCCGAAGTAGTTATCGGCATCATAACCCTTAGCATCTGAGTAGAGACCCGAGAGAGTCATCTTACCATTATTAGACATCACGATGTCGTCACTTGCCTGGATTAACCAGTAGTAATTGAGCACGTTCTCCTTAGAAGCAGCGTCGGTGACGATTGACTCGCTATAGCCATCATTGCAGATGAAGGTGAGCGAACCAGCCTCATTTACCTTCACATTAGCGTCGAAGGTAATAGGAGTATACTTACCGTTAGAGCCGATAGGCAGGACAGGGATGAAGTTACGCACTACTGCGTTCTGACGCATGTTGAGCTTGATACCACGGTCGGCGCTCGAACCATTCGTCATAATCATCTTCGTGGCGCTGAATGAAGTTCCATCAGCAATGATCTTTGCTCGTTCAGCCATCTCGAGCATATTACCACCGATGCTGAGAACACCATTGATCATCCTCAACTCATTATTGATAATGATTGGATATGTCTGGTGGTCAAGAGCATTGACACCGCGTGCATTATCGATATAGAGATTACGTATAGAGCCCTCGCATATAAGCTTCTGAGCCTTGGTGTTGTTAGACATCTTTATATATCCGTTATCTCCCAATATCGTAGTTCCGTAACGTACTGTCAGATTGCCATTTACTGTAACAGGGTAATTAGCGTTAAGTGTTCCGAGGTCGACCTCCATATCACCCTCGACAGTCAAGCCACCTGCTGGGGTGTCGAGACGACCAGCCACCTGCTGGAAGAGGTTGTTGATTGCTATAGGAGAAGGCGATGTAATCTTGAGGATTGCATTCGACTTATCGTTGATGAAGTTGACTGTATTCAATCCCGTTGTGAATGTAGCGCCGTTGTTAACGACGAGGCTACCTGAGAGAGTCAGGTCATAGCCACGACAATCGAACTCAGCACCCGCCTCAATAGTCAGGCTGGTATTTATCGAAAGGTCAGCATCAACTATCTGTGCTTTACCAGCTCCCTTCACATTGATATTGCATGTCTCCTCGGTTGCCTTGATGGTAACAGGGTTTGTTGTCTGATATATATTCAGGCTCGTTGTTGGAGGATTAGAAATTGTCGATGACGAAGGGCAGTAGTTAACAACTGGGAAACCCTCTATGCTATTCTTGATATTGAATGTGGTCTTACTGATTGAGACATTAGAGCCTGTTCTGAAATCGAGGACACCGCACGATGCTGGGACAGCACCCTCGTTGAAGGTGTATGTCGAGAGGTAGTCCTTGAAGGTGAGGGCTACATCAGCACCTGTGAACGGAGCTAAGAATGAGAGGTCCACAGTCGATGACGACGTATTGATAGATGCCTTATCGGCGTAACCGATACCAGCGGAATTACCATTTCTATCCTTGATGCTCAGAGCTGTATTGTTCACGAGTTGGATAGTACCCTCAAGTTTTACCCTGTTGGATTGCTCCTTGACAATGAGGCATACATCGCTGTTAGCCACATTCACCTGGAACTTACATCCTGATGGGATGTTGAAGTCATCGGCACCGCAGTAGCTGAGTAAGCCTTTACCCTTATTAGCATAGCTATGGTAGAAGATACCCTTCTCGATGCGCAGGTCAGCGATACCGTTGCCGTCGCCAAGCGGAATCTGCGTCGTCAAGCTGTTAGAGACAGAGGTCTTATTGAGATGCATGATACCGAGATTTGTCTTACCCTTGGTGACCTGAGTACCGAAAATCTTCTGGTCGTTCTGGCGTTGGAAGTAAGAATTAAGGCCACCCCAGCTGATTGTACCATTATTCTCGATATCACCCTCGATGTAAATCAAGTTACCATCCGAAGCAGTGTGAGTATTATTCATATCACCGAGCTCAATAGTACCATCATTCTCAATACCACCGACTAAAGTGATTTTGAACAAACCCGAATAGTACTGGGTAATTCCTCTGTTAGCCAAGAGGCGGAACTTACCACCCTGCTCAACAACGAGCTTACCGTTGATGGTACACATACCAGGAGTGTTTTCGTCCCCATATATAGTTGAGACAATATTTGGACCGACTATATAGTTACCATTTACGGTACCATTATTTGTGAACCAGCGAATCTTGCGAGTGGTTGTATTCATGCTCACGAAGCGAACGTTAGGCCATGCGCCACTCCAATTGATGTAGTCGTTGGTAATGTTCACACCGAGGACGAACTCGATAGTAGCCTTAGTGCTACCTGCCATCTGCGAGTAATCCGTCGTACGACCGTCTGGTCCGTGCGTTATGTAAGGAGTCTGTGTATTCTCCGTAATATTGTTAAATTGCAACTTACCATCGCCCTTGAAAGCCTTAACGGTAGCCTTATCGAAGATGTTGAAGCTGCCATTTTCTTTGATATCGTAAGAGTTGAATCCAGTGCACTTGTGCCTGGTTCCCTTTTGATTGAATGAGAGTGAAGCACCCTCCTCAATATGCACCTCAGCAGCCTTGAAGTACTCGTAATCGCCGCCATGAGAAAACATTCCTGTTCCATCATGGCATAAACCATCATCTGTAACGGTGATGTTTTTGCCATTAGGGATAAGGATCTTATCCTTAACAGTGATCTGAGCACCGTAATAGGTTTTGTTATCCTTAGAGTTCTTCCAAATCTTATCCTTCCAGTCGCCCGATGTGGTTGCAGTATATGTTGCCAGGTTATCCTCAACGATATTGAGGAAGCCATCCTTGACAAGAGTAAAGTCACCCGAGAGATGAGTCTTGCTGTTACGTGCTGGACATGAAGTATCGTCGCAATTATCCTTACCGAAGTCTATTGTGTATGATGATGGTGTACCATTCAACATATAACTCTTCTTTTCACCTGCAGAGTGATACCCGTCAGATGTGATGACACCTGGCTGACGAGCAACCATAGTATAACCCATCACTGCCTGATTCTTATTCACGACATGACACTGGTAAGCGTTACCCGAATAGGATGCAGTGTATGACGACTGAATCTTCCAGTAGAAGTTGAAAGGAGTATCGCCATCGTTCACCTCAGGCTGAGGAGCCTGCACAGGAGTCACTTGTATGTAATCGGTTCCTGTAGACGACGTATACAGAGGCTTCACGTAAGAGTAGAAGAAATTACCATTGTTCTTAGTACCGACGTGAACACGATTAGCGTCGCTCACTGCTGTTGGGAGAGGCACTGTGACGCCCTTAGCAGCAGGCGAGTTATCAGTATAAATCATCGTACTCTCGCCCCAGCTCACACCCGTCTTAGTTGTCGGATAGTTGAAGAGATAGAGGTTATTAGATGCTATATTGAGACGCGAAGCACGATCGAACGTCAAGTTGCGCAACTGAGTGTCACTGATAAGAGTAACGCCGCAGTCGCCCGCTGTCGTATTATTCAGATGCAGATCTGTCATTGCGAGCACGGTCGCATCCTGAGCTTCGATGGTCTGAAGTTCAGAGCCGCACATCTCGACACTACCCCGCATGCTTCCTGAGACAGAGGTGAGGTTGCCGTTCATCTTCAGCGTATTGCCATTAGAGACTTCAATATACCTACTATTGGATGTCTTATTGACAACAACGTTCTTCCAAACGACACTATTGGTAGCATCCTTATAGGTACCATTTGAATTACCCGAGAAGTTGAGGACCATAGGAGTTATGATTGTTGCACCAGCTTTAATCTCCAGATTCTTCTCGATGTAGAGATTATTGAAATAAGATGCATCGATTGATGAACCATTACCCTCAGATGACAAAGCGTTCTTGATGTATACATTCTCCGTCACACGATTAGCACCCGAGTTATCACCAATGAATTTAACTTTGGCGCCATTCTGAACGACAAATCTGTTGAACTGCATATCAGCACCATAGATACGGAACTCACTTATTGCAGCTGACTTCACGTAGATATTACCGCCTGTGACGTTATAACTGATAGGGGTATATACAGGCTGAGCATTGATATTATCAATACCACCGAGGATCATACCGTTGAGCTCTTTGAAGCAGTTTCCGGTCTGGAATTGCGTGTTTTCGAAAATTAAGTTACCACCAGACATTGAGAACTGCGAGTTCTTCAACAATGTCAACGAGGCACTATGCAGATTACTCTGAGATGAGTCGTAACGGCCGTTCAGCACTGAGAAGTAGATGTAAGAGCTTCCAGATATATTCAAATGACCTGGAGTCTGTGTTGCACCATTATTTGTGACATAGCAACCGACACGAGGTGTATAGACCTTAGTGTTAGCTGTACCGCTGACAATCAGCTGAGGCGTTCCACCAGCAGCCTCACCATTGGTCAGCGAAGGAACGAAGAAGATACCATACGAATACTCAGGCAAACGAAGAATACCATTCTCCATATTCAGTGTACCAGCGATGAAGACGGAACTTGTGTACCACTGGTTGTAATCTTTAGTATATGAACCTGCATTAACCTCTGTACCAGAACCGTTTATGGTCAGAGTAGCGCCTGCTGGAATATACATCGAACTACCGTGGCTTTGGAAGTTGGTAAATTCTGAGAGGTTAAAACCCCACTGATTCTGCGTTCCATAATCTGGAACACCCCAGTTAGTGATTTTGATACCGTCACCGAGAATCAACTCACCACTTGAGACGCTCCATGGGAGCTCGGTATAGTCACGCTTACCAAGGTAGCTTGCAGAGGTTGTCAGCGTACCATTATTCGTTACCAATATGCTACTACCGGCATTCTTCTGAGCTGCGACACTGAAGAGCTTGGCAGTACCATTATTGATGAATTTCATAGCACCAGACTGATGGAATTTCAGAAGAACTCTCTTTGCTTTTGAAGCATCGTTATCTGTCACTTGCTTCGAAGCATCAGTAAAGTCGATGGTACCATCATTATATATGTTACCGCTAACAAAAAGCTCAGTCTTATACGAAGAAGATGTAGCCGATGTCAGAGTTGCACCTGATGCGACCTCAATATCGCCGCCAATCGTCACCTTCGCATTTGCGCCATCAGCGAAACGGAATGTACCACCTGCAATCTTCAGGTTCTTACTAAGAACGAAATTACCCTTGACAGTTGCGGTTCCCGAAAGGATTTCAATACCTCCATAACGGTGTACACCTCCGCTTGTCATATCGATTGTAACATTGTTATTGAAAACGATGTTACCATCAGGGAATGTTCTCAACTCATTTTGAGTTCCAACGCGGACATTAGCGAGCGACTTAAGCTCGATGTCGCCAGGACCAGAGATGGATGCAACCTTGAGGTAGTTGTCGCCATTGATAATCAGCTTACCACCCTCCTCAAATGTGAGGTTACCAATCTCGAGGTTCTGAGTCAGATTAAAGCGTACTGTCGTATTTGAACAAATAACGACATCCACGCTTGCCCCTGTGTTGACACCTGGAATAAGATTTGCATCGTTATCCACGCCCAAGCGGACTGTCGACCAAGAGGCCGGCTCACTCCAATTATCTGCATCCTGAGTCGTGTAAAGCGTCGTCTGACCACTCACTACCCCCGAGACAGATATCAGGAAGAAGAGCATTAACGCAATTTTTCTAACGATAGTATTCATAATATATCATATTATATTAATATTCTGTTATTTTGCGTGTTCTCAAGTCTCTATTGAGCACACCTATTTTAGTCTATTATTACGCAAAATAACGCAAAAGTTTCCTTGTAGAGGCTCTTTTTAAGGATTTTAACTAAAAAGGGAAAAAAAAGAGGCGCACCATCGTGCGCCTCTCACAGAGTGGAAAAAGAGGACTCTGTTACTGTAGATTTTTGAGTTCGTTATTTGCCCATGTCCACTTACCATCCTTATCCTCTGGATCGACCTGGTAGCAGATTGTCTTCATTGTCTTGAGAGCATCGATTTTGAGCTCTGTAGTTGTAGCAGCGTTGACAGCCTTCTCGATGTATGGTTTACTAACCTGAAGAGCCTCAGCAGCCTGCTTCATATACTCGTTATACTCCTTATCGTCCTTTGTGTCGGAAGCCTTAGCACGGAAATCCTGTCCCTTGTTGAAGTAGACGATAGCGAGGTTATAGAGACTTGAATAGTGGTTAGCGTCGATTGAGAGAGCCTTGTTATAGTCGGCGATAGCATTCTCCATCTCGATTTTCTCGTTCAAGCAGCCACGAGCGAAGTAGTATTGAGCGTTGTTGCCGTCGCGCTCGATTGCCTCGTTGAGGTATACGAGAGCCTCGTTGTTCTTATTGGCATTGAGGTAGTGCTGAATGAGCTGAAGGAGAATATTCTTCTCCTGTGGGTACTTCTCGAAACCAGCCTTGAGCGCCTTCTCGGTGTTGATTGTATCGTTCATCTGCTGATATGCATATACGACGCGCTGGATTGAGAGTGAGCCGTCGTAATCCATCTCGAATGTTTTGGTGAAACATGTCACGCATCTATCCCATGATGATGTCTGCATGGCAGCGATACCGGCATTGAGAATCAGAACCGAGTCCATAGCCTCTGTATAGCCCTCTGCGAACTTGCTGTGAGCGTTTGCGGCATTCATGAAAGACTGATAAGCGAAGTTGAAGTTCTTGAGCTCCCAGAACTTAGCACCTGCGTTAGCATAATCTTCATATATGACCTGATATGCCTTTGTGATATCCTTCTTAGCCTTACCGATGCCCTTACCCTTTGCATCGCCAGTAGCGTCGAGCTCCTCAGCCTTAGCCATGTACTCGCCCACCTTAGCGAAAGCAATCGAATCGCCATTGACAGCCTTCTTGGAAGCAACCTTCGCTGCTATGACATATGTCATTGGCATAACCGATGACTTCTCGTTCTGGATGGCAGCATCGATAAGCTCCTGAGCCTGGTCGATTTTACCGAGAATAAGAGCATTCTCCGCCTGCGAAATCTTCGCCTTCTGTGCATTGGCTGTTGCGACTACGCATGCCATTGCGAGAATGGTATAAATCTTTTTCATTGTTTTGTAATATTTTAGTGTTATTATTCCCTTTTATTCCTGTGTTGGCGTCTCTGGTGCCTCTGCCTCGGGAGCTTCGAGCTGCTCGCCATTGGCCTCGAGACTATCGGTGTCGACCTCCGCCTCCTCGTCGTGAGGAACCATAGCACCCGAAGCGATGCTGTCGTTCTTCTTCTTGAGGTTGATGAGTTTGACACCCTGCGTTGCACGACCCGACACCTTGATTTCGCTTGCTGGTATGCGTATGGTGATACCGGAGCGGTTGATGATCATCAGATCCTGGTCGTCCGACATCTTGTCGATTACAACAAGTGGGCCAGTCTTCTCCGTGATGCGCATCGTCTTGACGCCCTTACCACCGCGGTTAGTGATACGATACTCCTCGAGGTCGGAACGCTTGCCGAAGCCCGTTGCCGAGAGGACGAAGATATTGCTATTCTCCTCCTGTGATATACCGAGGAATCCGACGACGGCATCTGTCTCCTCGCTGTCGAGCGTGACGCCCTTGACGCCAGCACCCGTACGGCCGATGCAGCGCACCGTCTCTTCGTGGAATCGTATTGCACGACCCGAGAGCGTAGCCATCATAATCTGGTTGTTGCCATCCGTCAGGATTGCCTGCAAGAGCTCGTCGCCCTCACGTACTGTGATGGCAATGACACCATTTGTGCGCGGACGCGAGTAGTCGGTCAGCTTAGAACGCTTGATGACTCCCTTGCGCGTACACATGATTATATAGTGGTTATCCGTGAACTCCTTATCCTCGAGGCCGCGAACATTGATGAAAGCCTTCACGACATCATCCTTCTCAATCGAGATTAGGTTTTGCAGAGCGCGGCCCTTCGACTGTTTGTTGCCCTCTGGCAGGTTGTATACCTTATACCAGAAGCAACGGCCCGACTTGGTGAAGAACATCATCGTATCGTGCATCTTAGCGAAGTAGAGATGTTCGATGAAATCCTCATCACGTGTCGTAGAGCCCTTCGAGCCGACGCCGCCGCGGTTCTGAGCTCGGAACTCCGTCAGTGGTGTGCGCTTGATATAACCGAGATGCGACACGGTGATTACCATATCATCATCGGCATAGAAATCCTCCGGATTGAACTCCTCAGCTGCATATTCGATTGTTGTGCGGCGCTCATCCGCATATTTCTCACGAATCTCGATAAGCTCGTCCTTGATAATCTTCCATTGGAGCGACTCGTCGGTGAGCACCTGATGGTAGTAAGCAATCATACGCTCCAGCTCGTCGTACTCAGCATGCAGTTTCTCCTGCTCGAGGCCGGTCAGCTTACCGAGACGCATATCGACGATGTAGCGAGCCTGCGCATCGTCGAGGTTGAAACGCTCCATGAGGGCAGCGCGAGCCTCGTTGATGGTCTTGGCAGAACGTATGATATGAACAACCTCGTCGATATTATCGCTTGCTATGATGAGACCCTCCAACAGGTGGGCACGTTCCTCAGCCTTTGCCAGCTCATAGCGGGTGCGACGCATCACCACGTCGTGACGGTGGTCGGCAAAGCACTTGACGATATCCTTCAGGTTGAGCAGTTTCGGGCGACCGCCGACAAGGGCGATGTTATTGACACCGAAACTGGTCTGCATCTCTGTGTATTTATAGAGGTGGTTGAGGACGACCGTTGCTATGGCATCGCGTTTGAGTTCGATCACAACACGCGTACCGCTCTGGTCCGACTCGTCATTGATATTCGATATACCCTCGAGGCGTTTCTCATTGACCAGTTCAGCGATATGCTTGATCATCTCGGCCTTATTGACGTTGTATGGGATATCGGTTACGACGATTACATCGTGATTATCCTGCGATTCGATTTCGCATTTTGCACGTATCACGACGCGACCGCGGCCCGTCCGGTAGGCCTCCTTAACGCCGGCATAGCCGAAGATGATACCTCCCGTCGGGAAGTCAGGAGCCTTGATGATTTTGATTAGGTCGTCTATTTCAATCTCGTTATTATCGATATAGGCTATGATGGTATCGATTGAATCGCGCAGGTTATGCGTAGGCATATTGGTAGCCATACCCACTGCGATACCGCTGGAACCATTGACGAGGAGATTCGGGATACGCGTTGGCAGGACTGTTGGTTCGTATGTCGACTCATCGAAGTTCTTCTGCATTATGACGGTATCCTTCTCGATGTCGATGAGCATATCCTCCGCCATCTTCTGCAGACGAGCCTCGGTATAACGCATTGCGGCAGCCGAGTCACCATCCATAGAGCCGAAGTTACCCTGACCATCGACGAGCATATAACGCATCGCCCAGGGCTGTGCGAGACGCACCAAGGCACCATAGACAGACGAGTCGCCATGAGGGTGATACTTACCGAGGACATCACCGACGATACGAGCCGACTTCTTGTAGGGCTTGTCGTTGGTGACACCCAGCTCATTCATACCATATAGGATACGGCGGTGGACAGGCTTGAAACCGTCACGCACATCTGGGAGGGCTCGCGAGACGATGACCGACATCGAATAGTCGATATAGGCCGAACGCATCTGCTCCTCGATAGGGACCTCCACTATGCGCTGGTCGTCGAAATTTTCTGTGTTGTTTGTCTGGTCTGACATTTTATTGTTTTATCTTATATTTCTGCATTCAAAGCCTTGCAACATCATATATATAACATTACAAGAAACTCTTTAGCACCCCCTTGAAAGACGACTTAACATAAGCTAAGCGACAGTTCGCGCCAAAAAGCGTGCTAAATTAACCATTTTTGGACAACCAACAAAAAAAGGAGACAATAAAAATGCAGGCGCAATTGAAATTTGCCCCATTTACGTTTCAAATAAGCATATCTCATTTCGACATGAGCCTACCCAAAGCAATGGTGGTTAGGCGAGGCAGAGAGGAACCGACCCGCTGGCAGTCCCCCCACCCTCCTCCCCGCTTATCGTCGGCGACGGTCGGGACCGCCCAGCTCGAAGTAGTTGCACATCGACATGAGGCGACTCTGAACGCGGTCGCCGTAGATGCTCTTGACCATATCATGACACATTGGGAAATTGGATGTGATGATAGTCATCGTACAACCATCAGCGCGTCGTTCGAGGATCTGACGCACCACATTCTGACGGTTACCCATATTGACAGCCTCAGGAGGCTCTGAGCCCAAATCGTGAATAGCGAGGATTGGAGCTGTGGGCAGCCAGGTGGGCTCCTCGCCACGGCGAAACATCTCCACGATATCGTCCGCACGAAACTCATTCCACACCAGAGGCTTCACCTTGTCGTAGTGCTGTATCTGCGGCTTATAGAGCCGCGCCAGGTCGCACAAGAGCTGAATGGCGAGCGTCTTACCCGTCCCCGTCGGTCCCGCCACGTAGATACCCGCCGAGAGGTCGGCCCTGATGACCGTATGGCGGTCGGAGGGCGAGAGACAACAGCAGTCGGGGTCGCCCGCCAACCAGCGGAAGAGATTCTCGTAGAGAAAACGATTGTCATCATCCACCACGAAGCACCCCGCACGACGCATGGCAAACTGCCCGGCAGCCTGCATCATGATATCCATATCATACGAATAGCTATTCCTGACGATGCGTCCACCCGACTGGATTTGGTCAAGCAGAGCAAGAGTATCGATAAGCTGACGACTACTTGCCATACTTCACCTCCCCCCAAATCTGATTAGGCTGAATCGCATTACCCCCCCCCGTTGGTGGCAGCGAGCGATGAGGCGAATAGATACCCTGGTAGTTCTGCGCAATCGAGTGGTCAACCATCTCACGCGCCCTCAACGGATTATCGCCCGACTCATGCCGGAGACGTTTCAGGCATAGGCGGAGCGTCTCCTCCGAGCGATACATCTTATGCTCCCGCCGTTTGTAGGCAACCCAGTCGGCCATAATCGGTCGCCACGACTCATCGAGCGAGAGCAGGAAATCATCCACAAACGACGCCTTAGAAGCCCCCTTGCGCTTAGGAGAAGAATTCTTCACCACCCTCTTCACCTCACCCCCTTCAGGGGGTAAGGGGGTATTAATATCTTTCTCTTTATCTTTATCTATATCTTGCACCGAATTCGATGCATTTGCCATTGCGTTTGCCATAGCATTTGCCATATCCACATCACCCACATTCACCTGAGGATGGCCCTTCCAGCGCGCTATGGCACCAGCCATCCCCGACCGTCTGCGATTCTGCACGACATCCTCCATCCTGCGCATCTCATCGCGCAACGTCGAGTCGAAGAAGAGACCCTCATCGATATCGAAGAGACCAAAATCCTCAACGACAGAACGGATGACCCCCTCTTCACACCGCATCACCCACGAGAGAGCCATGTAGTCGGACGAGAGCGCCCCCGAGGGAGAACGCCTCAGACGCTCCAACAGACCCACATAGACGCCATACCCCTCCCAACCCAGCTTCGTCATCAGACGCACAACCTGAGGCTTCTCAGAGGTATCCGCAAAATGTTTAAACCAGGCGCCAAAACGCCCATCGACAGATGTTTGAGCAACAACCATAATAGAACGATTTAAAAGAATAGTAAATAAATAGGAATATATTCAAAACAGACAACATGAGAACAGAACAACCCTCCGTTGAGAGAGCGCGCGCAGAGCTTAAAAAACATCCCACAAAGAGTCGGCCCCTAAAAATCCCTCCCACAAAGAGTCAGTCCCTCGATAGGAAAGCCATACCAGTCGGCAATGACCATAGCCTGCAGAGGCGAGAGCTTCTTCTGACAGCGACGATAACCGACACCATAGAGACGCTCCATAAGGAGATCGTCGTGATGGACGATACGCTTGAAGAACATCGACATGGCATGGCCGCAGAACGACTCCGCGACCCTTCGTTTTGGAATCGAGTCAAACGAAGAGCGAAAGAGCCTTCCGTCAGGTAAACGCCATAGCGGCCCCAAAGCAACAGCCGACGAGTCGTGCTTGATATTCGCCATCCTCTCCGGAAGAACACGCCTGTAGTCAGACGCCGCAAAAAAGAGACGCCCCCCCTCAGCCGAGAGCGGCAACGAGCCACACTCCGCCATCCATTCAGCAATAAGCAACGGCGAAACCCCCACCAAAGGAGTCACATCACAGGGCTGATAGCCCACATAGTCGAGGAGAGAGCGCGACAGAATCGCCTCAACACCACCCCGCAAATAGTCATCCACAGTAGTCATAATCGGATACAATGTGTCAATAATTTTACAAAAGCCAAAGGCCTCAAACAGTTACAATAACCCTTGGGTGTTACCCTCAGGCTGATAGTGATATTTGGTGACAACAACCTTACGAATCGTTGACAATGCGAAAATATTACGAATATTTCATTTGTGCAAATAATTTTTTGAATAATATTCGATTTATTGTATACACCTTAAATTGAATCGAATATTTGTTAGAAATTGGAATAATAGCTAATATTGCATCTATTAAAGATTATTGATATGGCTGAAGATAGGAATTGTCACAATGAGAATATGAGTGGTGCTTTCGACGAGATATCGGAGCATGGATGCGACATGATTAACGATGAAGATGCTGTGCGTCATGGTGAGGGAGATGAGATTGTCATCTCGCCAAAGGCTATTCTGATGCGTTACAAGCATGATTTGTTTAGGGTTCGGACCGACAAGGAGATGGCTGAGAAGCTGGAGATTCCGCCCTCGACGCTCTCGTCGTGGTGGAAGCGTGGCGATGTGGATCTGATGGTGATTGCCCGTCACATGGGTCCGTTCTCGATGGATTATTTGCTGACGGGCAAGGGTCCTAAGTTGCGTGAGGTGCGGGAGTCGCCGATCATCATGAACCATCAGTGTGGCATCAACACGTTTGGGACGGGGCCGCATTCGCATTCCGACTTGCTGATGACGATCAACTCGTTAGTGGCTGATAAGGAGTATATGAAGAAGCAGATTGAGTATCTGCAGCGCACCAACGAGTCGCTGCTGAAGAAGGTTCTGTGATTGATTTGCGCATCCTGTTGCTGGTGTGACGACTTCGGGTTGTCACACTTACCCGTTCTCTACCCTACTGACTTTCGTGAGCTCTTCACATGAGCGAGGGGCGGGAGTCGGTGTGGCTTTATGCAGCATTCTGTTTTCAGATGAAACGTGGGCAGATGTCTACGAGACCGCACTCGGAGCATTTTGGTGAGCGTGCTGTGCAGACGTATCGACCGTGTAGGAGCAGCCAGTGGTGGGCTATGGAGAGCAGGTCGGTGGGTATGGAGCGTGTCAGCTGTTGCTCGGTCTCGTATGGTGTGTGGGCGGCATAGGTGAGTCCTAATCGGCGTGCCACGCGGAAGACGTGGGTATCGACGGGCATGGCGTCGGCTCCGAAGGCGAAGGCGAGCATGACATTGGCTGTCTTACGTCCCACGCCGGGCAGTCGCATGAGCTCCTCCATATCGGAGGGCACTTTGCCGCCATATTGGCTGACGATCATCTGCGATAGGTCGCTCAGGTGCTGTGCCTTGGCATTGGGATAGCTCACGGAGCGTATCAGCTCGTAGATTTTGGCGACTGGTGCTTTGGCCATAGCTGGCGCATCGGGGTAGGCGGCGAAGAGAGCTGGGGTGACCATATTGACGCGTTTGTCGGTGCACTGAGCGGAGAGGACGACGGCGACGAGGAGCTCGAAGGTGCTATGATGCACGAGTTCGGTTGTGGCCATGGGCATCGTCTTCTGGAAATATTCGGTCACGTGCTGCACGAGGGGCTGGGGACGGCGTATGGTGACGAGATGGTGGGTCTGTTTCTTCGTCTCGTCGTTCCAGATGCCCTCCGTCGTCAGGGTGTCGATACGGACCATTCCGGAGGCGTGTATGATACGCCCTTCGCCGAGGCAGATTCCGACATGCGATATCTTATCGGAGGTCTCGGATGAGAAGAAGGCCAGGTCGCCGGGCTTGGCGTCATCGACCGATGCTACCACATCGCCTGTGCGAGCCTGCTCCGAGGCGTTGCGCGGGAGCCTGATTCCCATGGCATGGTAGACGACCTGTGTCAGTCCGGAGCAGTCGATACCGCCGAAGGTCTTACCACCCCACAGATAGGGCACGTTACGGAATGAGAGGGCGAGGTTGATGAGGGGCGATGCGACGCCCTTACTCTCAGTGAAGTCAATGGTATAGGTATGTCCGCCGATTGTGAAGCGTCCCCGATCCTTATATTGTTCATCGAGGACAAGGCGTGAGCCGCATGGGAGGACGAGGAGCGAGTTGTCGTCGTCGCACCGTGAGAGGCACATCATACCGCGCACCACGTAGCATGGTTGTGTTGTGGTCCACCGTTTATACTCGAGCTCGCTAAGATGAGAGAGTAGTTTGATATCGATCCAACCCACGTAGCCATCGTTGAGACAACGCACATGAGCCCATCGGCCCGACTCATCGAGCAGTTCGAAGAGTTCGCCGAAGAGAATCTCACTCCCCATCTCGCCGCTCTCGGCGGGAGTCTCGCGCAGGGGGATATGCGAGTATGTGCATACGTGTATCATAACGTCATGTTATCGGCAGATTTTATTCGCCAACCAACATAGCGAAGTTACTAATTTTTTTAATTACATCTCCTCTATCATGCACACATCACTCTTCGATATCGTACTTTGACAAAAAGGTAAGATTGTGAACGCGCGCGTTCACAATTTGCTACTCGATGAAACTCAAATAGAATTGCTTGTAATAATCGAGATTTCGCTTGCTGAAAGCCGAGCCGTAAATCTCGCGGAGTTTTTGGGCGAGCAGCGGAATTATTTTTTTGCCTTATTCCGCACGATGTTTGCCGTTTTGCTCCTCATCAACAATGCGTTTGCCAATGTTCCAATAGGTTAGCACGGCGATATTTTCCACCTTGACGCAGGCTTCTTTTTTGCCGGTCTCTAATATTTGGCAGACATCGTCAAACAATTTTGCACGCGCGTGTGCAAAATCTTCGGTGTTGTATTTTTCTATTTCCTTCATTTTTTTTAATTGTTTCCCACAAGCTCGATCTCCTGTTCGCTCAAGTGCGTACAATTGATACACTATTTCGTCTATTTCTTCTTCTAATTTTTTGGTGTCGGCTTCGCCCTCAGATTTTTCAAGAGAGCAAAGAGAGAATTTTACTTATTTTAAAGTTTTTGCAATTCTAAGTGCTTGTTTATTAAAGATTTTTATTCAGATAAAACGCACAAAACTCTTTCAAAAGAGCCTGCATTTTTTCTTTGGGTATCAACAAGTTGTTGTATTTGGCAATCATTGTGGGACTTAGACTGCGGTTTAGGGCGTATTCCACCACCACTTGATCGGCCTCAGGACAAAGCAGAATGCCTATTGAGGGGTTTTCGTTGCTGCGCTTGACATCTTGGTCGAGGGCTTCGAGGTAAAATTCCAGTTGTCCCATATCCTTGGGCGTGAATTTTTTGCTTTTGAGTTCCACCGCTACAAGGCATTGCAAACCGCGGTGATAAAACAGCAAATCGGCCTTAAAAACCGAGGCTCCCACTTTGAGCTCGTATTCTTGGTCCACAAACAGAAAATCTTTGCCGAGTTCAAGGATAAACTCTTTTATATGAGTGAGCAGTCCGTTTTTGAGTTGCTTTTCGGAATGTTTTTTTGGCAGTCCCAAAAAATCGACAAATATCTCGTCTTTGAACATTACCGGCGACTGCGGATAAATCTCTTTGAGTTTTTTGGAGAGATTTTTTTGTCGCTCAGCAGGGTGGAAAATGTGTCGTTGTTTATACAGCGTTGCAATTCTTTGGTATTGAGATTTTCTTTTTTAGCATAGAGCATATAAAATAGGCGTTGCTCAAAATGTTGGCAACTGCAAAGTATCTGTATGTGGTTGGTAAAACTCGTAAGCTTCAAGAAGTCTGGCAGAGTTTCCATTTGTGCAGTTTCCGACTGCACAATTTGTTGGGGCAAGTAGTTGTTGAGCGTGTTGTTGAATTCAATTGAGGAATACTCATCGAAAAACATAACCATATTGTAGATGTTTCTGCGGCTAAAACCTTTTAGGTGAGGTGCTTTGATGCGGATATATTCGGCAAACTGCGTTACAACTTTTGAACCCCACTGTTGAGTTTTTATTTTTTTTGAGACATATCCGCCCACAGTCCACGCCGTTTGAAGTTGCTTTTGATTGACGGCTGCCGAGGCCGACATTCGGTTTTGCTCAATCACATTTAGCAGTTGAGAAAACTGTTGTTCAAGATTGTCGGCATTGTCTTGCAATATTGTCGGTTGCATTATGTTTTCTATTTCGTTTTTATTCTCTTGCATCATTCTAAATCGTTTTTTAATTTTTTATCTCCCCTCCACAAGCCTTATCTCCTTATCACTCAATCCGTACAATTGATACAC
>JABUTU010000017.1 GCA_021443545.1 Marinilabiliaceae bacterium
AATAACCAGCCAGAAAACCTCCTCGATTTTGTACAGATACTGCAAGAAGAACTCATTCGCGCAAAAGTCCTCCCTACAAACTACGACTTTGAGTCACATAAAGAACTCGTACCAATGCAAGCAGGCGATGTGCCTATCACTTATGCGGACACCACTCCTCTCGAAAACGACTTCGGATTCAAGCCAAGTACATCTCTCCGTGAAGGACTTAGAAAGTTCGCCGAGTGGTATAAGAAATTCTATATGTAGGATTTTAGAGGGTGGAAATGGAATCAAATGATATTAATGACTATGAAATTTAAGCATGATAGAGGGAAACATAACTAAGGAAGTAAAAGGGAAAATCTCGATAGTTGTTAATTGAGAAATATGAATAGTCGCATATCATCATATCTACTAAAATACATTGAGTATAAAGACCCACAATTCGCAGTAATGCTTACGGGTGAATGGGGATGTGGAAAGACTCACTTTGTCAAGGGATGGAAGGAATCGGTAGAAAACATAAAAGGCAAGAAGTACAAACCGCTGTACATAAGCCTCTATGGTATGCACTCGCTAAATGAACTTCGTGCAAACATCAATCGACAGCTCCACCCGTTTCTCACCTCGAACTTCGTAAAAAACGCCAAAAAACTTGCCAATGGTCTTGCAAAGACGATTATTAAATGCGACTTTGGCGATGATCAGAATCCTATAGAGGTTAGTTATGAGCTCGACCTACTACCCTTGTTCCAAAGCAACAACAAGGAAATTGAAGCAAGCGGAAAGATACTAATCTTTGACGATTTTGAACGTTGTCAGATTGACCGAAAAGATTTGATGGGCTTTATCAATTTCTTTGTTGAACATTGTGCTTGCAAGGTAATCGTCCTTTGCCATGAAGAAAAAATGCTCATTCCTTCAGGCAAACGCATAATAACCAAAGAGCCTATTAAAGGCAAAGATTATCGATGGATTGCTGAGAATGATACAGAACCCTGTCAAGATGGTGCATACCGAGAGTTCAAAGAGAAAACCATTGGCATTACTTTTGAGGTTAAGCCAGATGTTGAGGCTGCTATAGATCAGTTCATTTCAATCATTGCTTCTGATCCGCAACAGTTACTTTTAAACATGAAGCCTTACTTGCACCAGATGTTGGAGCAAACTGGAAACAAGAACCTGCGTGTGTTGCGTCAATGCTTTCTTGATTTCAATTCTGTTGTCAAGGAAATACCAGTTGCATTATATATGAAACAACACTATATTCCAGTGATGCGCAAGTTCCTTCTTGACTTGGTTATCACCAGTTTTGAGGTTAAGGCTGGAAATGAGTTGTTTGACGAACCTGACGAGCTTGTCTATAGTTTTCTTCCTGGTACTAAAAGTGAGAGTTTCTCTTCGTTAGTTGAACATTATTCACCTGTTCCAACCAAACTGGGTATTCAAGTCTTGGATTACGATAGCGTGAAGAAGATTGTTCAATTCCTTCGAACTGGATTTTATCCCGTAAACGAACTCATCTCTCTTATAGGAAAGTTTGAGGTAGAGGTTCAGCCGTGGGAAAAGCTTACATACTATTGGAATCTAACAAATGAGGATTTTATATACAATTATAAACTGTCAGCCAAAAAATTAAAGAAACGTAACATAAATAGTCTCGATGAATTAATTGGTATTACCTTCAAGTTAGTCAACTTTGACAATATGGGTATAATGCCAGCAAGTAAGACACTTAAACGTGATTTCCTTGTTTGTGCTGGCAGATTTATGGATCAAGCTAAGCCCCTTGATGAACTCATGTTATTCAAGAGAGATGTTATAAGCCGACTACAATACTACCGTTTTGATTCAGAGATCGCATTGTGGAAGGACATAGTTTCATCTTTGATGAATGATATAGAAGATAGAGCTTCACGTCAAAAAAGTAGGATGGTCAGCCTTATGGAGAATCTTAACTCATCAGCACTTACAGAACTTGCAAGATTAATTGATACTGAGGAACCTATATCAAGAAGAAATTATACATCCTCACCAATTTTCAATGGTACGGATTCTCGAAAGGTTGTAGCAGGCATCATGGGTTTATCGAATAAAGATCGTGTGCTTTTTCGGGACATTCTCAGACGTCATTATTCTGACCTCAACGTTGCAAACTACGATGACTTCAAATTCTATGATGCTGAAATAGCAAATGTCACATCTATTGTTGCGGCTTTGAAAAGAAAGCGGTTGACCGCTATCGACAAGTATTCTGTTGGTTTAGTAATCAAACAGTTCGAAAGGCTAATATTACGCGAGTCAGATAAAATTGAATGACACGCTAATAAGCTTTCTATAATAGAATATCACATGCGGGAATACATTTATTCTTTTTAAGAAAATCTAACGTAAATAATTACAAAGAGGTTTTTATACGAAACACCTTGTTAATAAAATTCATAATGAGAAAGTCTAAATTTCGGCGCACATTAAATCACTATTTTGCAATTTTTCTAACTCTTTTAAGGGAGAAAAAATACAGAGCATACGACACAAGAGTAAAGTATATGTTTTTCCCAGAACATAAATCAAATACTCTTATTGTCTCGTTTCCTGCTTGTACTCAAAATACAGCGAAATACAACTATATAAGAACATTACACCCTTTTAAGTGCAACAAATTGTTTTTATTGGATGATTTCGGAGTTAATCATCAGGGTTGTTATCTTGTTAAGGATAATGTTGAGCTTTGCACCAAGGAACTTATTGAAAAGATTGTCAGGGAATGCTCTTTAAGAAACAGGGGGCAAATGGTTGATAATCAATCTGATATGAGAGTTGTTTTTGTGGGCAGCAGCAAAGGGGGATACAGCGCATTAAATTTCTCGTTTTTAATTCCTAACACCATTGCAATTATTGGTGCGCCACAGTATTATTTGGGACGCTACTTGGATAAAGAAGGTACACAAGTGAATTTGCAATACATCATAGGCGAAATAAATGAGGAGAAAAAAAGAGAATTAGATAATCGATTGAAAGAACGGATAGGTTCATCCGAGATAAAACCTAAGATAGTGTATTTGCATTACAGCAAAGTGGAACATACTTACATAGAGCATGTAAAGGATTTGATATTTGACTTGAAGGAATCTAAAACTTGTTTGATAGAAGACGTTGCTACATACCCCGAACATAGTGAACTTGCATCATTCTATTCTCCCTTTTTAGTCAAAATACTTAAAACTATATGGAAACAATGAATGTAATGCATACAACTTCTATATAACAAGAGCTCCTTGTTATTATCCTTTTTTGTTTTCGAAAGCCGAAAAGTGGGCTTATTAAGAGAAGGAATTGTTGGATGTATGATACATTTCGTTCAAACCTATAAATTCAACACTAATATGTTAGAAGCAAACTATAGCAAATAACAATTAAATGATAGAGGAATTGGTATAATAGTAAATTGTAATTAAATCATAAAGTAAATAGTAGAATGATAAACGTAGGTATTATTGGATGTGGCTTCGTAGGAGGAGCACTGAAGGATTGGTTGGAAAATAACAATCCTGACTGCAAGTTGTTCATCAGTGACCCAGCAAAGGGTTACAACGACGATATGTCACAAATAGACATCGCATTCTTGCAGATACACGTTCCAACAGAGGACGATGGCACTCAGGATCTCCGACTCATGAAGGAACTCATTACTAATCTTCCTAATGTGCCAGTTTTTGTGCGCACAACAATTCTCCCAGGTACAAGTGATATGCTTTCAAAGGAAACGGGGCATCAGGTGTGCTATATGCCTGAGTTCTTAACTGAGCGTACACATATTGAAGACTTCAAAAAGCAAACTATGGTCTTTACGGGTGCACTTGAGCTCCTCACAAAAGTGTTTGTAGGCAAGAAATTCGCTGTTATGACTCCACTGGAGGCAGAACTCACCAAATATATGCATAATGTGTTTGGAGCGTACAAAGTGACTTACTTTAATGCGTGTCGTGAGTATTGTGAGCAAATGGGAGGAGATTGGCGCAAAGTACATACTGGAATGCTCCTATCTGGCTATATCAATGACACACATACTTATGTTCCTGGTCCAGATGGAAAGTTCGGTTATGGAGGTAAATGCTTCCCCAAGGATGTAAATGCATTTACCATGATGACAGCAGGAACTCCTCTCGGTCGTCTTCTTGAGCCTCTTCATGAACTAAATGTTCATTTCCGTGGTTTTGAAGAGAAAATATAAAAACTAACAGAAACTATATACGCTGATAGAATGGCTGTTATTGTCTGATGCTATCACGCATTTCTATGCAAAAAACAAATGACAATTATTATTCGCAAACTATCCAAATGGTATTTTAATAAAAAGGCACTTCCATATTGGGTTGTTCTGCTGCTTAACTGTGTCATCGTGCTATTCTCGGGTTATGTAGGATTGTACATTGAATTAGGCGGTCTTGAGTTCGCTCATGTCTTCTGGTCTATAACCTGTGGGCTTCTCTTGAGTCTCATTCCATTCATTGTGGCATTTTGTATGCTCCACACCTATACTGGTATCGTGCGTTACAGCACCTTCACCGATCTTATTCGTATAGGATCAGCTATCCTCATAGGTTCAATTATTACTCTCACACTCTCTTTCGCAATTCATGATGTCTCGAGTCTTTATATGCCAGGGGTTCTTGCGTGCTGTACAATGTTTGTATTCTCGACTTTCTTTATGTTTATCGAGAGGGTTGTCGTCAAAAGTATGTATGATACCTTTCGAATTAATGATAAAACTCAAAAAGTTTTCATTTATGGTGTTCATGCTGGTGGTGTAGCTCTTGCCAAGAGCATTCATTCGCAAGAACCGCTCCAATATAAGGTTGTTGGCTTTGTGACTCCTGATGAAGACCTCTATTCCAAGCATCTCATGGGGGTTCTCGTTCGCCATGACTCCCCTCGTCTTGTTGAACATATGCAGAAAAGAGGGGCCACCATCCTTATTGTTAGCCCCCTACAGAATGAGCATTTCCGCTTGCGTCAAGATTTAATCTCTGATCTACTCTCACACAACATTCGCATTATGATGATACCCGATGCCGAAGAGTGGGATGGCAAAACTGATTTATCCCATCATAATCTTCGCGAGGTTGAAATCGAAGACCTTCTTCCTCGTAAGAAGATAGAGGTAGATATGGATGCCATCGCAAAAATGTTAACTGGCAAACGTATCCTTATCACAGGTGCGGCAGGTTCTATTGGTTCTGATATAGCTCGGCAGGTGGCAAAATTCAATCCATTCGAACTTATCCTTGTTGATCAAGCAGAAACGCCAATGCACGATATCCGTCTTTATATGGCTTGCAATCACAAGGCGCAAAAGGTATTGACGATAGTTGGCAGTATTTGTAACCAGAAGCAGATGGAAACATTGTTTCGTAATCACACACCAGAGTATGTTTTTCATGCTGCCGCCTACAAACATGTGCCCATGATGGAGGATAATCCAGCCATGGCAGTTCAGAACAATATCTATGGAACTAGAGTCATTGCCGACCTATCTGTGAAATACGGAACCAAGAAATTTGTTATGATTTCAACAGATAAGGCTGTTAATCCAACTAATGTTATGGGATGCTCAAAGCGTATATGCGAAATTTATTGTCAAGCACTCAATGCTCATCAACAGAAAACTCAGTTTGTGACCACACGCTTTGGTAATGTTCTTGGATCAAATGGGTCTGTCATTCCCATCTTCAAGGAACAGATAAAGAGAGGTGGTCCAGTAATGGTTACTCATCCCGACATCATCCGTTACTTCATGCTCATCCCTGAGGCGTGCCGTCTTGTCCTCGAAGCAGGTACTATGGGTAAAGGAGGTGAGATTTTTGTTTTCGACATGGGGCAGCCTGTCAAGATTGTTGACCTTGCCAAGCGAATGATAACCCTTTCTGGGGCAAAGAACATTGAGATTAAGTTCTCTGGTCTCCGTGATGGTGAGAAACTTTATGAAGAACTCCTCGCCACTAAGGAAAATTCCATGCCAACACCACATCCAAAGATTAAGGTGGCCAAGGTGCGTGAGTACCCATACGAATTAGTACTTCGCAATGAGATAGAACTCTACAAAATTTCAGAGTCCTTCGACGATATAGCTATTGTCAAGAAAATGAAAGAGATTGTGCCAGAGTATAAGAGCGAAGTGAGTAAGTACAAAATACTTGATAATTAAGGAAACGCAATCATAAGTTTTACTAAAGAATCACAAGATAACAGGCCAATTATAATTTTCGAGTTATTTTCGTCCATAAATTGAGACCTTATAACAAATACCCCCCCAAAAAATGGGAAAGTATTGATATATAATGAAAAAGAACATTCTTATCGTTGGAGACATTGCCAGTATTCACGTTTATAACTATGTCAAAAATGTAATACTACATTTAGATTGTGATTGTACGTTATATAATTTTTCTAAAAATGTAGTACAACCATATGTTGACTTTTATAATGAATGTGGAATTAAAATAATTCAGGGAATCTCAACTGAAGTATATAAAAATAAAGGTGCCTTAACTTTTACTAAGGAAATGGCAAAATGTTTAAATGAAATTGGACCATTCGATATTCTTCATGTTCACCAAATTAGGCCTTCTATATGTCCTGCACTATATATAGTACGCAAATTATATAAAAAAATAGTTTTGACATATTGGGGTTCTGATGTATATAGAATATCCAATCTGCGTTCAATAAGCACTATGCCTTTGTTGTCTGTAGCAGACCAGGTCACAATGATGACTCAGGATATGTTAGAGGCATACAAGAAGAAATGGGTTCATTATTTTTATTGTCCAGATAAAGTGGAGGTTTTGGACTTTGGGAATATGTTCTATAATCGAATTGCACATTTTTCAAAGGATGTAATAGGTGCAAAAAAAGATTTAGGATTGAATGAAAAAAAATATGTTTGTACTATTGGATATGTTGGTCGTCCACAAATGCAACAAGAAAAAACGATTAAAAGTATTGTGTCAAATGGGAAGAAGTTGAGCGATGTGCTTCAAATAGTGATACCTGCTTATGGTATGGATGATAAAGCATATGAGAACATAAATGTTATTCTAAGAGATTCTGGCTTTGAATATGTTATATTTAGAGATTTTATGATGGAAATTAAAGTTTCATTATTGCGTGCAGCTACTGACATCTTTATACATTCACAAACTACAGACGCACTGTCTTGTGCTATGCTTGAACATCTTTATGCGGGTAGTGTCGTTTTGAATGGTTCATGGTTAAAATATAGTTCGCTTGACAAGAATGCTATATACTACAAATCATTTGATGTATTAGAAAAACTTCCAGAACTGTTGTCAGAGACTATTGAGCATTTTGACGACGAGCACAATTATTGTAAGGGCAATAGAGAAAAGATTGAAAAAATTTCGTCTTGGGATTATTTGCGTAATCAATGGTTAGCAATATATTATGATAAGAATACAAAGTCATGAATAAAGGTTTTTTAGACTTTATGTTTATAACCAATAATCTTGAGATTGCAAAAGTTGCTCAAGATACTGGTGTGAAAAGAGTGTGGGTTGATCTTGAAATACTTGGAAAAGAGCAAAGACAGCCTGGGATGAACACGGTAAAAAGTGGGCACACTCTTGAAGACGTTTCTGCAATAAGAAGTGTCTTAACTAAATCTGAACTACTTGTTCGTGTTAACTCCTTGTACGAAGATTCTGAACAAGAAATCAATGAGGTTATAGATAGAGGTGCAGATATGATAATGCTCCCTTACTTCAAAACTGTAGATGACGTTGATAGATTTCTTAAGATAGTACGTGGAAGGGTAAAGACAACCCTTCTTTTTGAGTCGAAAGAGTCTGTTGAGAACATAGATGTGATTCTTTCGCATGGAGGTTTTGACGAAGCACACATCGGACTGAACGATCTTCATCTCTCTTATGGCATGACCTTCATGTTTGAACTTCTTTCAAATGGTATGGTTGAAGCGATTTGCAACAAGTTTAAAGCAGTTGGCATACCCTACGGATTCGGTGGCATTGCAAAGATAGGCGAAGGCCTTCTTCCTGCTGAAAAAGTCATAGCAGAACACTATCGGTTAGGTTCAACAAGAGCTATTCTTTCACGAAGTTTCTGTGATACTCAGTTTAATAATGATTTCAATATTTGGAAGCGAGAATTTCAACTTGGTGTAAACCAAATACGTTTATACGAAAGCCTCTTGCCTATGCTCCCTGAGTCATATATACAAGAGAATATTGATGATGTAAAGAAAGGTGTAGATAAAGTTGTAGAAATTATTAAAACAAGGGGAAATGCGAATTGATAAATATATGATTGAAAAACTGCGCGTTGAGTATGGTGATGCCTTTTACTTGCTTGACAGCGAGCAGTTTCAGAATAATTTCAAGGAACTGAAGCGTGCTTTCAGTAAAATTTATCCTAACTTCAATATTGCATACAGCTACAAGACCAACTATACGCCAAAGTTTTGTCGACTGATTAATGAGATGGGTGGTTATGCTGAAGTTGTATCAGAGATGGAACTGGAGATTGCTCGTAGAGTAGGATGTAGAGCAGCCCGCATCATCTGGAATGGTCCTATCAAAAATGAGAAGATTGCGGAAGAGTTCATGTGTGAGGGTGGCACTATCAACATAGACAATATCGAGGAATTAGAGTTCATCAAGCAGGTTGCTGCACGTCATGAGGATAAAATGCTAACTGTGGGCATCCGTTGCAACTATGAGGTTGGTGATGGTGTTGTGAGCCGTTTTGGTTTCGACACTGAAAGTGAGGACTTTGTGCAGGCAGTCCGTTTTGCCACAACCACCAAAAATGTGAAACTCATCAACTTTCAGGCTCATTTTGCGAAGCGTCAGATAGAATATTGGCCTACGCGTGCTAAAGGTATGGTGGCATTGATTGACCGCCTTGGCATCATACCAGAACGTATCGACATTGGAGGTGGTTTGTTTGGTAAAATGGCAGATTCGTTGAAGGCTCAATTCACCAATGAAATCCCTGACTATGATGCATACGCACAAGCAGCAGCAACTATCTTTGCGGACTATTTCAAAGAAAAGTATAAGAAGCCTGAGTTAGTAATCGAACCAGGGTCTGCTATTGTTGGCGATTGTATGAAGTTTGTAGGAACAGTTAAGAATATAAAAAATGTTCGTGGGAAGTATATTGCTACCGTTTTGGGTAGTCAGAAAAATATCTCAATGAGTGGTGTCAATCCACCGATTGATATAATTGCAATGGGAGGCGTGCAGAAGGATTACGAGAATCTTGACTTTGTCGGTTTCACCTGTATTGAGGGTGATGTACTATATCATAACTACAATGGCATGTTGGCTCATGAGGATGCAATTGTTATCAGCAATTGTGGTTCATATTCTCTTGTAATGAAACCTCCTTTCATACTGCCAAATTTCCCCGTTCTGGATATTTGCGAGGCAAAGCCTCAGGTAATCAAGAGAGGCGAAACATTTGATGACCTCTTTCAAACTTATAATTTTTAAAAAAG
>JABUTU010000083.1 GCA_021443545.1 Marinilabiliaceae bacterium
AATTATGTAAGCTACTAATACTTAATCTCAACAAGCGATATAGGACATGTCAATATCGACTGATAATCCTCTCCCGACTCATACATATCCTCATCATCCTCATCATAATACCAGAATATCTCAATAGTCCATCCCTTACGATACATAACCTCCAGACGCTTGAAGATATCAAGGATACACTTTGAAGAACTTGTATTGAAATACTCGAGTTGTATCTTCACAGTCGTTTTTCTCATCTCATGCTCTGCATACTCTGTGAGTACATCTATCAATGGCTTGTAGAATTCAATCGAGTTCTCAGGGATAGAACGTCCCTTTATCTCAATCAAACCCTTCTCAGGATCCATGAATATGTACGGTGTCTTTGAGCTTTCATCAATTGTAATAGTATCCATAATCTATATCTTGCTTTTTGAGTTTACTTATTAATTAACTGATGCATACATCAAATGAAAAAAACAACAAGTCAGCATTATCTTTGACATTGTAGAACTGATACTGCAACTTATTGCCAGTCTTCCTGGCCATATCTATCATGCCTATACCAGCACCTCCCTTGTCAGAAAACTTCTGATTGTTGATTGTATCTCTATAGAGCGACTTAACCTGACTCTCTGTCAGAGAATTCAAATGCTCAATTCGCTCAATGAGTTTTGCCTGCTTCTCCTTTCGTATGAAATTACCCGTCGATATGCGACAGAATGAGCCATCCTTCGACAATACGATCGCGCCTATGCGGTTCGATTCATATTTCTTTTCCAAACCCTCGATTGGTTCGACATGATGATAGAGATTCTGAATGCACTCAACAAAGATGTGAAATGCCTTCTTCCGAACATTCTCAAACTCAATGCATTGAATGAGCCCCTCCTCAATTTTGGGAAGTACAGAGTCTATGTACTCAGAGGTAAAATCTCCACTGTGCTCAAGAATCACTTTTCCTACATGCTTCTTGGCAAACCATTTCTGGAGACTAAAATCCTCTTTTATGTCTGTCGATACCCCCATTAACGAGTAAATATTTTGTGGTGCAAATATAGAGACTTTTTTGATATACAACTATATCAAATATCTTTTTTTGCATTTTCCTGTACTATCTTGCTTCCTTTGGCAACATCCCGAGTAACCCATACATTTCCTCCTATCACAGACCCCTCACCTATCGTGACTCGTCCAAGGATGGTGGCTTGTGCATAAATTATCACATTGTCGCCTATGACTGGATGTCGTGGCTCTCCTCTGAGCAGATTGCCCTTCTCGTCCGTCGGAAAACTCTTCGCTCCAAGTGTCACTCCTTGATATAGCTTGACATTATTGCCTATAACAGCCGTCGCACCAATCACAATTCCTGTTCCATGGTCTATCGCAAATCGCTTTCCTATTGTAGCATACGGATGAATGTCTATTCCTGTTTCACTATGTGCCATCTCCGTAATCACTCGTGGCAATAACGGCACTCCTATCTCATATAGCAAATGCGCTATGCGATAGTTCATTATCGCCCTAATTCCTGGGTAGGCAAATATAATCTCACGATACGACTCTGCCGCCGGATCTCCATCATATATTGCCTCAACATCCATATTCAACATCTCTCGCAACATGGGTAGCCCCTCTACAAATCGGATGGTCATACCCTCTGCCTCCTCTCTTATCTTCGCAGGCTCTCTCCTGTCATCTCCCCCCTCCGTATGCAACATCAACGAGGCATATATCTCTCCAGAAAGAAGAAGATTAATCTGCTCGACATTAACTCCAGTCAGATACCGCTCGCTCTGATGCGTAAAGGTGTCTGCTTCAAAATATCCCGGAAATATTATGCTACGACATAACCGAACTATCTGCTTGAGCCTCTGCACATTCGGCATAGGCAACTCCATGCCCCCTGCTCCATACGGGCGCATGCTCTTGACTTCACTCTGCAAACGCTCTACCGTGTTGTGTACCGTCTGCAACATCTGCTCTTGTAGTGACTCGTCCAATTTATTTCGTCTTTATGAGAATAACCATTTTATAAAATCTACCACAGGCTCATATAATAGGCCAATTATAACCAGCACAACAATCACACTGCCTGCTATCTTGTTGAGGTAATACAACCTCTTTATCGTTAGATTCTTCCTAAATAGACCTACAAGGATGACAAGTGTCAGCCACCATAACGATGCCCCCACTCCAACGCCTCCTATGGTCACTACCTGTTGAAGAAAACTCTTTTGCCCTCCAAAAATACTGAACAGACTCAAAAATAGAAATATCGCAAGCGGATTGGTGAAGGTCAACGCAAATGTCGAGACATAATCTGACCATAATCCACCACTGCGCTTCTTCTGCTGCTTGCGCATCTGCTTGACTGGATTCGTAAAATATATCTTCAGTCCAAGAAATATCAATATGATGGCACCAACCCACGTCAAGACAGCTCGATGGTCGGCTATGAACTCTACTATGAGCGAAACACTGAATCCCGCGATGAGCGCATATATAAAGTCGGATGTAGCTGCTCCTAATCCGCTGGCAAATCCTGAACGACGACCTCTGTACAATGTACGCTGTATGCAAAGAACTCCGATTGGTCCTAATGGCATAGATGCCATAAAGCCTATCATGATGCCCTCTACAAAGCTCTTTACAAAATCAACTATCTCAAGTGTCATCTCTTTTTGCCACAAAAACGGCGACAAATTTAATCAAAATATTTCGAAATAACACGCTCTACATATTCCGGCATCTTTATAGGCCGCTGTTTCGCTATATCCATAAAGGCTAACGTCGTATACCCATCTGCCAATAAATCTCCTGCTTCATTGCGTATCTCATACTCAAATACTATCTTGACCTTTGGCATCTCCTTGACTCGAGCCGTCAGGGTCAATAAATCATCATAATAGGCCGACTTGTAGTACCTGCAATGTAAATCTATCACGGGCAGCCTGACTCCATTGCGCTCCATCTCGGCATACGGCATACCTATCTTACGGAACATCTCGGTCCTCGCCACCTCAAAGTATATCGCATAGTTGGCATTGTATACTACGCCCATCATGTCGGTCTCTGCATATCTGACCCTGACTTGTGTTGTCGCCTCTATCATTGTCGCTCTTTAATTTTTTATATAGCGAAGTTACCCTATTTTTTTCAAATATATCGTAAATTTGCACCATTTTGGTAAATAATAAAATCTATATATAATATGGTAAAAGTAAGACCTTTCCGTGGCGTACGCCCACCTCAAAACATTGCTAAATCTGTATCATGCCTCCCTTATGATGTCATGAACAGCTACGAAGCAGCTCAGATGGCTGCGGGAAAACCTGAATCGCTTCTTCACGTAACTCGTGCCGAAATCGACCTTCCCGCTGATGTCGACCCTCATAGCGACACTCTCTATCAGAAGGCTCTCGACAACTATAACGCCATGAAAAACAATAAGTGGCTCGTTAAGGACGACAAACCATGCTTCTATGTCTATGGCCAGATGATGAACGGCCGACGCCAATATGGTATCGTGGGCGCAGCATGGGCTCAGGACTATGTCGAGGGTCGTATCAAAAAACACGAACTGACACGCCCCGACAAAGAGGAGGATCGTATGGTACTGACACGCTGGCTCAATGCTAACGTAGAACCTGTCTTCTTCGCTTACAAAGCTAATAAGGACCTCGAAGTAATCGTGAAAGATACTATCAGCAAGACTCCTGTCTACGATTTCATATCTGACGATGGTATCGGTCACACTCTGTGGATTATTGACGACCAGCAACTCGTCGCTCATATCCAGAATATCTTCGAGACTCAAGTTGATGCTACCTATGTTGCCGATGGCCACCATCGTACTGCCGCTGCAGCTCGTATCGGCGCTGAACGCGCTGCAAAAAATCCTAACCATACTGGCGAAGAGGATTATAACTACTTCATGACAGTCCTCTTCTCGGAGAACGAACTGCATATCATGGATTATAACCGTGTCGTCAAAGACCTTAACAATCTATCTGATAGCGAGTTCATAACTAAGCTCGAGAAGACTATGAAGGTTACTCCAATGGGTAAGGATATATACGAGCCTAAGAAACTTCACGAATTCGGCATGTATCTCAGTGGTACATGGTATAAACTGGAAGCTCTCGCTGGCACCTATAACGATGCCGACCCTATCGGTGTCCTCGATGTTACAGTGCTCTCTAATAATGTCCTCGCCGACATTCTCGATATTCAGGACCTTCGCCGCTCTACACGTATCGACTTCGTCGGTGGTATTCGCGGTCTCGGTGAACTCCAACGTCGTGTCGATAGTGGCGAGATGAAGGTAGCTTTCGCTATGTACCCCGTATCAATGAAGCAACTAATCGACATTGCCGATTCTGGCAATATCATGCCTCCTAAGACTACCTGGTTCGAGCCTAAACTGCGCTCTGGCCTATTCATTAAAGAGATTGAGGCATGAGAAGTTTTCTGATTCTTTGCTCAACAATCCTTCTTCTCCTTGCTGCTTGCTCTGAGGAGAAGAGGGTGATTAAGGTCGCTTGCATTGGCGATAGCATCACTGAAGGGTGCGGTATAAGCTACCAAAGCCATAATAGCTACCCAGCACGTCTCGACTCGATTCTCGGCGATGGCTACCAAGTTATGAACTTCGGTCGCTCCTCTACAACTCTTATGCAGAACGGCGACTTCCCCTACTGGTCGGCCAAGGAGTTTAATAATGCTCTCGCTTATAAAGCTGATATCCAAATCATTAAACTCGGTACTAACGACATCAAGCTGTACCAATGGAACCCAGTTGAATACGAAAAGTCGTACCAGGCTCTCATTGATACCCTGCTAAGCGTTAACCCAACAACAAAGCTTTATCTCTGCTATCCTATCCCTGTCAGAAAAACTCAATGGGAAATAACAGACTCTCTCGTAACCTCAGGTGCTATGCCTATCATCGATAAGATTGCTCAAAAAAACAATCTCCCTATCATCGATATGTATTCTCTTATGAAGGATAAACAGGAGTTGATTTTCGATAACGTGCATCCCGATGCTAAGGGAACTCTTATTATGGCTCAATATGTTGCTGAGTGTATCAGAAAGTAATCTCTCAGAACGCCTAATATTCGTCTCGTAAGTCACTTATTCGACCTCTCATATGAAAGAATAAGTTTCATACAATAGAATTCTCACGAAAAACAGGAAAGCAAAACCGATCACATATCGTTATTGCTTTCCTGTTTTCTTCTTCTTTGCCGACTCCTGTTCTCTGAACGAAATCCTGTCTCCTATCTACCGTTACAATGAACTACTAACTATCTGTATATCTCTGCAACGAGTTCCATAATTAATAGAATAGCCGACATAGAATGCCGTTACAATGAACTACTAACTCTCTGTATATCTCAGTGACCCCATGCATTCAGGATAACCAGAACAACTCCAGAATGGTGTCCCCGCATTCCTCCCCTTCTTGGCAATTCGCTTTATCATGGACTTACCACATTTAGGACACAATGGCGCCCCATTGCTTTGCTCAGTTTCGGCTCGACTCTCTAATCTTTCAGCTGACAATGCCTCTGTAAAACCTCCCTCCTGTCTGAACAAGTCGACTTGCCCTTCCATCTGTTTCAGCAACATGTTTATCAGTCTGTTACACAAGATTAACAGACAATTCGCTACAACTATCTCATCTTCTGAATTCAACCACTCATCAAAGCGATGCTTCTGTTTCAGAATATGTATACTACTCAAATGCTGAACATCCTCTCTGTATGTAGGCCTCTCAAGAATAACTCCGCTTACACGTATGAAATCCTCAGATTTCATTGACCATGGTACCGCTTCATTTTTCATTAGCCAGTTGTGATAATCACCTGCCAACTCTGCAATACTTGCCCTCGCCACATCTGTCAATTTCATCTCTGTCTCTTTCGATGTCGAATGCCTCGAGTTCCCCTCTGCTATATTTGCCTGTCCTGAACGTGCCGCTTGTGTCATCTGATCATATTGTCGCCCACAAGGATCATTCGAACGGTTCAAAAATCGTCCGCAAAAATCCTGCGTCGCAAGCTGAATTATATTGGCCATGACCCAAGAGTCAAGCCAGAAATATCCAAAGCTTTTGATTTTAATCATAGTTTTTGTTTTTTTAGATTAGTTTTTATTATTTCGTTATTTCGATATTTCGATATTACGTTATTTCGTTATTTCGACAATTCGACAATTCGCCATGACATTATCTCGAAATGGCTAAAAGCCTTTTTCCTGGTAATCCCGTCTTGAACTGCATCGCTCCCTTGGGCATTACAAATTTGCCTTCTGTCTCGTCCCAGATTCTTAGATCATCGCGCTCTATCTCAATCGCTGCTTCTATACTCTTGCCCTTCGCAACGAAGACTCTTGCAAAGCCCCTGAGACGACTCACTCCTTCTGGTAACTGCTGATAGATCTGAACAACCTCTTCTCCATCAACACTGCCTGTGTTACTTACTGGAACAATGACTCTCACCACATCTTTCTCCTCTTCTATCCTGATTCTGCCATACTCAAAATCGGTATAACTCAATCCATATCCAAATGAATAGAGAGGTTCTGCTTTGGAATACATATATGTTCGTCCCCGTCCTTGATGGTCATGCGCTCCTGTAATATCAAAATCAAGCATCAATGGTAAATCTGTGATACTCTTCGGCCATGTCTGGGTCAATCGACCCGCAGGACTGTATCTGCCAAATAGGATGTCACAAACTCCATGCCCAAGCTCCTGACTGCATTGTGTCACATGAAGTATTGATGGGACTGTCGCGTCAATTCGATTAATGGCGTAAGGAAAACTACTTATCAACAGACATACTGTGTTCTTATTTGCCGCTGCAACCTGCAACACCATATCCTCATTGTCAAGTGTCAACGATAGTCTATCTACCGCCTCCTTACCCTCACTGACAACGGGCATCTGTTCCCATGCTGCATCGCCCCAAGGATGATTCCCGACACAGACTATTGCTATATCTGCCCATTGAGCAGCAATGACAGCACTGTCAAGGAAATTCTTCTGGACATACCGCACCTCGATATCCTGACCAGCTTCTTCTTTGATTGCATCGAGGACTGTTATATTATATGAGGATGTTCCTGCATACCAATCGGCTATGACTTGATTTGCCCGCTCACCTATGACGGCAATCTTTTTTATTTTCTTCTTATCTATGGGGAGTAAACCGCCTTCATTCTTTAACAATACAACACTCTTGCGTGTTGCCTCTCTGACGAGTTGCTTTGTTGTCTCAAGCTTCCATGGCTCTGGCGCTCCATCACGACCAATCATTCCGTATGGGTCGGCTTTATCATCTGGTGCATCCATAAGTCCTAAATGAAGCATAACTCTGAAATTTCCCCTTATAGCATCTTCAATCTCTCGCTCCGTGATAAGTCCTCGCTCGAGTGCTGCCCTGACTGCTGGCTCCGCTCTATCAAGAAACCGTGTGATTCCTGCCTTCAGACATGCTGCTGCTGCTACTGCCGAGTCACGATATGCCTCATGCTCTTTCATAAACTGCGTAAAAGCTCCGCCATCTGTTATGATTGTTCCATTCATTCCCCATTCTTTCATCACTATCTCTCTGAGCACTGGATGCATGATGCAACCTATTCCGTTATAATCGTTATAAGCTGTCATGAACGACTGCGCACCTCCTTTTGTAACGCCTTTATAAAATCCCCACGAATAATACTCTCTGAAGAGCTTATCTGAGAAATTGGATGATGTGCTCGTCCTCTTCTTCTCATTGCTATTGGCAAGGAAGTGTTTCATTAATGCCGACGACCTCCAGTAATATTCATCCTCGCCTCGCAATCCTTTTATCAACGCTGCACCCATCTCTCCGACAAGGTAGGGATCCTCTCCATAACACTCCTCTGTTCTGCCCCATCGTGGGTCACGACCTAAATCAACATTCGGCGTCCAAAGTACTAACGCTCCTTTGTTTATCGAATCATTCTGAAACAGATATCGTGCCTCATACGAAATATACTCTCCTATGCGCTTCATCAAATCGGTATCCCATGTCTCCCCCAAGCCATAACTCTGCGGAAAAACAGTTGTCTCGGCATGCTGCCACGCCTCTTTAGGATGCGACGGACTACCTAAGACCAAACCATGAAGGGCCTCAACTGAACTAGCGCCCTTTACGCCTAAACGCGGCACTGATGTGTTGTACGAGAGACTCTGTATCTTCTCATCAAGTGTCATTAGCGATATCAGATTGTCAATACGCTCATCATCCGACAGTCTCCTGTCGTTAAAGGGATAGCTCTGCGCTCTAAGCGGAAACGAAATAAGTGCAACAAGCACTATGGATAATAATCTATTGCTCATTTGTATGACTATTTAATCTTGAACATTTTCTTACGTCATAATATCTTGCACAAGAACCTCTTTGACGCAACAATATCTCTATATCTCGCTACCTTCTCTCTTTCCATATATATCAATCTCCGATACTGGTCTCTCCTAATGTTCTTGTGACAAGCTTCTCTTGTGAACTCTGTACTAAAAATTCACTCTCACAAAGATGATTATTATATACGAGATTTCCAATATCTATATGCCTCTTATCTGATAGCAATGACGTATGCCAATGACTCACATCTATATTTTTCGCTTCGACAGGCTGAATAAAGGCAGAAAGAGAACAAGTCCTACGATCGAGAATATCAAGCCTCCTATAACTCCCATCGAGAGGGAATACCAAAACGTCTCATGACTGGTCCCTATCACAAATGGCACAAAGCCAAGCACTGTCGATATTATTGTCAGCATGATAGCTACTATCTTCGCTTTAAAGGCTCTCAGATAATTGTCTAACAACGTATTTTCTCGATTGATAACCTGCTGTCTCTTATATTCATTGATTATATATATAGCTGAATTAATGGTTATTCCACATAGCAAGATGAAGGCTGTCACTCCGCCTAAATCAAACCGTACATTGAACAGATAGTAGGTCGTGAAGACTCCGACAAATGTCAATGGTAATAACGACAATACAATAAATGAATATCTATGTGAGTTGAATAGTATGGAGGTTATGAATAGTATCACCACGATGACAAATAGCACTAACCATATATACCCGCTATTGGCTCCTGACGAGTACCATACTTCCATATCGTTTATTAACTCATACCCCGCTGGCATCATCGGACGGAACTGCTCTATCACAGCTTTGTGATTCTTTATTCCGCCTTTGCTGGAGCCCATATACTCATACTGCAGACAGATTATGTATTGCTGATCCTCTTTGCGTATCGCCCGTGGGTTCAACTTCTTTTCAATACGACATAAATCTTTTATCCTGAACGATTTACCATAGAAATCTACAAGCATATTCTCCATATACCACAAATCCATCTCTTTCGCCTGTCGTGAGGTTAAGGTCACCCGTTCTGAAGCATCTCCAGACCATACCATACCACATGAGAGCTCTCTGACGAAGAGCGGTATTATCGATGAATACAACATATCTGGTGTTATGCCATTCTGTGCCAATTTCTCTTTATCGGGTTCTAAACAATATTCATAGTAGTTATCTTTATACCATGTGTACTCCGACTTAACCGCCACTTCTGCTATACGCTTGTGCGATTTCAATCGGTTACAGAGGCTGTCGGCTATCGTCAGCAACTCGGAATAGTTATACCCCATCAGTCGTATGTAATAGGTGCCATCAGTCTCCTTGACATCATTGGAAAATCCCTGATCCTCTAACCCGTAGACACTCCATGAACCGCCACCTAACTGTAACGATTTGCTTACCACAGTGTTCTTAAGCTGATATGGAAATCCTGTGTGTCTGTATTGTTCTTTGAACCTTACTGCTATATCGGCTATCTGTGGACTTCTTATGGTTGTCTCAAACTGACTTATCTCTTTATACTCTTTCAACAGGGTCTCCATCCTGACGACATGGTCGTTCATCTTATCCATCGTCGTGCCATCGGGCATCTCTGTGAATATATGCAACACCACATCGCGGTCTCTGTTCATGTAACCTCCTGTACTGACCTTATCGACAAAGAGTCGCAACGTCCCTCCTAACGCAACATCCACAACTGGCTTGATGGTGTTCTGATACATCTCGCTCCCTATCGTATTGTTATACCACGATGATAATGGCTTCTCCTCATCTATTCTCTGCGGTAGCATGAAGACTGGCAATCCAAATATCAATATCAATACTACAATAAACCATCCCCTGTATCTGACTGATATGCTTATAAACCGACTATACCATTCTGCTATTCGCTCTTTGATTAACGACAGTTTGGCTTTTCTCTCCTTCTCTTTTCTCTCTATCCCTATAAAACTAAGCAATGCTGGCACTACTACCACTGCTACTACAATCGAAACAAGCAGGTTGATTGCAAGGACAATGGCAAAGAACCTAAGGTTCTGTTGCGTCTCACTATCCAGAAACAGTATCACACTCAACGCTCCAATCGTGGTCAGCGTGGCTGCTAAGATGGGCAAAATGACCTGTAGATTTCGCTCGCGCTTTAAGTGCTCTATAACGATGATGATATTATCTATTATCATATTGAGTGATATCGTCAACGCTGCTAATGAATAGAGCTGTAATTCGACTCCCGCAAAATAGTATAGCACTATCGATATCGATATATTGAATATGATGCCTATCACGACCGTCACGACGTAGCGCCAGCTTAAGGTGACGAGGAAGACAAATAATATCAACAGCAATATGGTGATTCCTGAACGCAGATATATCTTATCCAACTCCTCTGAGATATGCTCTGTCGCATCGTATGATATCTGCACCTGATAGGATGAGGGGAGACTCCTGCACAACTCAGCGACTCTCTTTTTGACTTTGCTCGCCAATGCAAGCTGATTGGCATCCTCATTGGCTGAAAAACGCATGTAGATGGAGTTGGCACCATTGATTCTATAATAGCTTAGTGGCTCTGCCTCTTCATGCGTCAACGTCATCAATTTATCTAACGAAATGTGGGTTGTGTCGGGTGTCACAACCGTAATGTCACGCAACTCCAATCCCTCGTCTGGGGCATCTGTCGCAATTTGTACATGTCCGCGTTTGATGGTCTGACGATTGCCCGATATCGCCTCTGTCACACTCTGAAGCGTGATGCCAAGCTCATTGAGCTGATTGGCGTCATACTCAAGCTTCCACTCCAATGGCTCGGCTCCTGATATCTCGACATTCGAGACTCCTTTTATATCGGAAAAGGACGATTGGAAGTGCTCTTGTACCACTCTCTTTATCTCCGATGATGGTGCCTCGGCATTGATGGTGTAGACGATGAATGACGTTGACGCGTTCTTCCCAGTCTGACTTATCTCAACACTCGGATATGTCACCCCCTGTGGCATCTCACTCCATAGCTGGCGTATGATGGAGGAGGCTTCGAAACGCGCCATCTCAATGTCGGCTCTCTTACTAATGTCGACCACAATCTGCCCATACCCATTGTTGGTAATCGACATGATACCCTCCACATTCTCCATTCGCGCTAAGGCTGCCTCTAAACGACTCGTAACCTGTGTCTCGACAACCTGCGATGTCGCTCCATTCATCGAAAAGGTGACATACAATGTCTGTCTGTTGGCAGCTGGCTCCAGACTTAAGGGTAACAATGGCAATAAGGACCATCCTATCAGCGTGAGACAGATGGCTGTGATAAGAACCGCAAAGGGCGATAGTATATATCTTCTCGAACTATCTCTCATCCTTGCCCGATTTGCGTTGCTCTACCATCTGATAGAACATAGGGACTACATACAGACTTACCAGCGTTCCAAGTGTCATCGTGGCTATCATTGCTATGGCTAACGGTCGCTGCAACTGCGATCCTAAATCTGATGTAAATAAGACGGGTACCATGGCTCCTATCGTTGTAAGTGAGGTCATGACAATGGCTCTCAGTCGACGCTTGCCCGCCTCATGCACGGCCTCTGCTAATACGTATCCGTCCTTTCTCAACTCGTTTATAGTGTCGATCTTCAATATCGAATCGTTTATGATTATACCGCACGAGACGATTATACCTATCGCTGACATGAGGTTGACTGTCTCTCCACATACCCACAATACTATCAATGCAAAGGCTATATCTATGGGTATCTCCGACAGAACAATCAAGGGTTGAATGAAACTCTCAAACTGCGCACATAAGATGAAATACATAAGTAGAAATGAGATGAGCAGGACTATGATGAGCTGTCTGAGCATCTGCTTTGTCGTCTTGAAGGCTCCCGTGAAGCTGACTCTCCAATCTTTCTCTGTCTCTTGAATGGCCCTCTCTACCTGCTCGGTCAACAACTCACTATTGCTGACCCGCTTGAACTCTATCGGGATGTACTCGCCCTCCTTGCCCCCCGAGATGGTCTTCAACTCCTCAGATGTATAGCGTTGTATCAACTGATGGTATGGTATATCACCACTCTGAGTGTGTATACTCCCCTTCTCAATGACCGCTGTCGTGTTATCATACGTAGCTGATATACTAACGGGCATATATGTGCTGTACGAATGCAACTCAGCTATCTGACCTCCTTTCATATCCTGCACCAATGAACGCTGAAGGTCTGAGAGTGTCACCCCATATCGCTCTAAAGCACGCCGATTGACAAGCATCACCTCTGATTGCTCAAACGATATGCCAGATGTGATAGGCTCAGTAACTCTCTCAGCTATCGTCCTCTCTACCTGCCGTATATCATATGTCGTCACATCTGGTCGCGTCGCAGTCAGCCGAACAACGACGTCGGGCTCTTCGGTATCAAACAATCGCTCAAATACCGTTGAGGGTGGTGCACACGTCAAGATTGCTTTAGGATAATTTTGCTCTGCCCACTCTCGTAATATCTCCTCAACGCTTTCTATATCTTCCGTACTGGCTAATCGTATGTATATATCCGCCTCTGTGACAGTCTGGTCGCCACTTCGGTCAACAACAAATGTCTGCGTCCCTACTGCTGCCGAACTCTCAACGACTCTGCTCCCTGCAATTGTCAGCAGCTCTGATGTTCTCTTGCTGTTCTCATCAATCGTGATACTCTCTCCCCACTCGACCTGTACCATCATCTCGTCGTGCGCTATTCGCGGCATCTTTTCTTTATCCACTATGCTGAATAACAAAAAACATGTCGGTATCATCAGCAACGCTCCCACCAACAGAAAGGTTTTGTGCCTTCTACTCCAGCCGTAGCTCTTCTCATACCATCCCATAATGCCTCGCAGATAATCACGGCTCACACTCTTCTTCCCTCGCGATGCCTTCGCAAATATCTGATGATAGACTACTGGCAACAATATGATTCCAACAATATATGATATGGCTAAACCCGCAGTTATGACAAAAGCCTGGTCACCAAAGATACTCGACGCTATGTCGCTCATAAATACCAACGGTATGAATACCGCCATCGTGGTCAACGAGGAACTCAGAAGGGGCGTTATCATCTCTGAAGCACCTAAGGCACATGCTCCTCGCAACGTCCTACCTCGATTGCGCCACTGCGATATGTTCTCGGTGACGATAAGCGAGTTGTCTATCATCATTCCTATCACAAGTATTAAGCCAGATAATGATATGATATTCAATGTCTTGTCTGCACAATAAAGTGGTATGAATGTTAAGACTATTGCTACAATCAGTGTTATTAATATAGTTAGCGAAGATTTCCAGTCTCCTAAGAAAAGCCATCCAATCGCAAGTATCAGCACAAAACTCAACATCAGATTCTGCTCTAAGTTGCCTATCGTATAGTCGAGGAGCTGTGTCTGGTTGCGCATTATCTCAAACCTATAGTCGGGGAAGCGCTCGGAGAACTCGCTAACTAACCCTTCGACCTTATCTCTCATGGCTCCAACAGCCTCTCCCGACTGGTTGATGACGGCAATAGAGACGCCTCGTCTGCCATTCACTATGACTCTGCCACTCTCTTTCTGTGGTGATAACGATACATTACAGAAATCTTTCATCTGTATAATGCGTTCACCACTTCGCATATATATGTCGGCTACATCCCGCTCATTCTGCAACATAGTGGCCATGCGTATGTTATACTGCAACTCACCATCGCGTATCGTCATACTGCCAAAGTCGATATTATTACGCGATAAAGCATTGTCTATATCGGCTACCGTCAAGCCATAGACGCGCATCTTATCTTCGTCGGGCTTGATGAGCAAGTGCAGTGTCGCCGTCCCTGAGACATCTGCCATCGCCACCTCGGGCAACTGCTCGATGCGCCGTCGGATGATATTCTCTACAATCTTGCATAAATCGAGATACTTGACCTCTGCCATCTCTTCATCAGCTGCATCAGCTACGGTTATATTCAGATAGAAGGCAGGCACATCGGTGACGCTGGCCTTGACACTCCTCGGGCGCTTCGTGCCAACAGGCAGGGATGTCATGAGGGCATCTATCTTCTCATTAACCTCGATGTATGCCAGATCGATATTCGTTCCATAGTCAAAACGCATCTCTATCACTCCCAACCCATCACGCGTGCAACTCTCTATCGATGCGAGTCCGTTGACTTGCAATAGCTGACGACGCACCTGCGATGTGATGGACTGCTCAATCTCGCGTGCTGAGCCGTCGGATTGGGGTATCTGTATGGTTATTTGCGGTATCTCGGTCTTGGGCATCAAGGATATGGAGATACTGTTGTATGCCACTATTCCTAAGATGAATAGCGCTAAAAAGGCCATGAAAACCGCTATGGGTCGTCGGAGCAAGAAGTGCATCTGTCGGTCCCCCCTATCGCTTTATCTTGATTTCACTATTATGGGCAAGGTCTGTATTGCCTGCAACTATGACGCTGTCGCCCTCTTCGACGCCCTCCGATATGGCAAAACGCGTGTCACTCTCGTGGGTCGTCGTGACGTAGCGCCACTCGGCTTTTCCGTCCTTCGCCACAAAGACTACTGGCTTGCCTGCTCGTAGAACAACGGCCTCCTTCGGTACCGACAGACTCTCGCCTGTCAGATTCTTAATGTGAACCGTAACGCTCATTCCATCATACAGAGTAGCATCGCCGGCTATCTGCGCACTCACATCCACCATACCATTGTTGCCGACTATCGGATTGATTGCGGTAATCTCTCCTTCATACACTCTCTGACTGTCTGAATAGGGGGTAACCTCAACTCGCTGTCCGGTCTTGATAAGTGACAACTCGTTTTCAATCACTGTGAATGAGACATTCATACGACTGCGATCCACAATCCTGCAAAAGGGCTTCGAGAGATTATTGCGCGTCATGCCACTCTCGGATATATTGGCAACCACACCCGCTATGGGGGCTCTCAACGAACAATTCTGAAGATTCTCTATCGCCTGCTCATGTGTTATCACAGCTTTTGAATAACCACTCTTCACTTTTATGAGCTCCATCGCCTGCTCTGGAACCTCTTCGAGCTTATTCGGGTCGTAACCCTGACCTATCAAGACCTCCAGCATCTGCATGTTGGCCTGACTCATATCGACGCTCGAACTACGCTCTGCCCTGTCGTGCTGCTTGCTCTCTAACGTCGCAAGAAGAGCTCCACTCTCCACTCGCTGTCCATTACGCACACTGATGCTCTGTATGTCGCCATCTACCTTCCAATAGACATCGGCATAGCGCACCGACTCAAGACGTCCGTTACTCAGGATGTCCGACTCAAAGTTGCTCATCCTGACGACCTCGGTCTCAACCTCTTGAATCTGTTCACTCAACGTATTACTCTCCTCCCCCGACCGATTCTCCCTTTGTGCCTCTCCACACGATATGGCAAGCGCACATAGCACCATACTATAGTATTCGAATCTCATTTCGCTCTCTGATTATGTGTTAATAACTGCTTTTTGACCTCTTGACGCATCTCTTTCGTGGCGGTTGACTCGACTTTGAAATGCCTGGTTAATATTATATCTGCTTCTTGTTTTCGCTTTTCCTCATTCCAATAGTCATCTGTCGAATAGAGCTGAAACAACAGAAAATGCGGATACATCCTATTTGGCAATCTGTCTACCGACTTTTTATAATACATCTCGGAATATTCAAAATTACCAATTTCTTTCATATTCTCTCCGATTATATTAAAAATCATCGGGTCAGAATTGAAATTTGCCACTCTCAAAAGCACCGTCGTCGATTGCTCCCACTTTCCAATCTGATGCAGGGCATGGCCGTACTCAAAGAGATAACCTGCCTCTTCTGGTATATTCTTCTCTTCTAATGAATAGAGATTCGCTGCTTGCTTCCACTCTCCTAAAATGTAGTATTTATGAGCCTTGTCAACTGATTCGATTCGCTCTACTCTGTCGCTCGCCTCCCAATAGCTCCATCCCATAATCAATAACGCAGGGAGTATAATACCTCCCACCAAGTGGTCTTTTGTTTCTGCACTGACAACGACTCCTGCAACTAAGACTATGGCAACAGCAAAAAACACTGGTATATGCATCGGATAGGAGGCTATAGCAAAGACCATCAGCACTATCTGTACGGCTACCATTTCATACAACCTCTTCTTTATCCCGATTCTGACCATTATAACCAATAACACAAGTAATACTATCAATGCTATTAGTCCATACCGCACTCCGAAATCGAGATACTCATTGAATGCATACTCAGGACTACCAGCTATCTCTGCCATCTTCTCACTATAACTTCCTGTTGCAAAATATCGCTCCTGCGCTTCTCCGTATGCCAGTGTAAAACTACCATGACCCATTAATGGCGCATCAAGTATCGCTCTAAACGATATATACCATAAGAACAAACGTCCAATTGCAGAGTCCCATTTGAGGTATAAGACAACTGAAAATATCAACAATAATGCACATAGTCCAACAATAAAATATCGTCGGTATCGCTTTACCTCTCGCACCCAATCGTTATGACATGAGAGAACAAACAGCACTCCTACAAGTGCCGCTATCCAGGCTGTACGACTCAATGTGACCAATAGTGTAAATAATATGATGAACATCGCAATTTGCATACACTTACGCTCAACGTTGCTCACCTTATCTCTGCTCATATATCTGTTGAGAGCTACGACAAATGCCATCGCTAAGTATCCCCCTAATGGTCCCGGATTATAGAAGGTTCCTGTCAACTTGAATAGTGCATTGTTTGGTTCTAATAATCCATAGACCTGAAATATCGCATAGACCGATTCCATGACAGCGCTGACCACTAAGGCTGTTCCAAACATCTGCTCAAATCGCCATTCTCTGCGCCACCTCAACAAGGCCAAAAGCATCACGAGGAAGACTCCTCCCCGAAGAAACATCATGCACCACTGGGAAGCCTGCATCACTTCATTGCCTATGGTCTCTACACCCCAATTCAGTAACAGAAACTGCAATATGCCTATGCATAATAGGCTATTTACGATATATCTTGTTTTCATAAAGCTTCCCATATCCTGCTCCAATTGACTCTCCCATCGTTTTTTGTCGACCACCAGACTCTGTCGACTCTTCCAACAATGAAATCTTCTGGTACTATTCCCCAATAACGCGAATCGTTGGAGCTTTCACACTTGTCACCACACATGAAGTAGTAGTTATCATCAAACTGATAGTGTGTAATAATACTATCGCCTATATGACATACGCCTTCTTCCATATAGATGTCTTGCCGACTCTGCTCCCAACGCATCACATTGACGTAGTTGTTGAAGTTCTGAGGTGTCATCTCAACGACATCTCCTCTCTTAGGCAGGTACAAAGGTCCCATATCATATATGGTCCAGTTGAGTGTCGTATCATACGGAAAGGCTAACATCGCAATGCCCACGCTCTCGGCTCGCTGACGCTCTTTGGTTAACTTGGCAAGACGCTTCTGCGCTTTGACATTGCCCAGCTCTTCTTCGACTCCTCTGACTCGATAGCGCCCCCGCTCAATCACGAATGTATCGCCTGGCAATGCCACACATCGCTTTACAAAATATTTCTTGAAGTCTATATGCATCCGCCAACCATCGGGATAGGGCATATTGAACACTACAACATCATTCCTCTTCGGACCACTAATGCTCAATCCACGATGTATATCTCCATGAACAAGACTATCCTTGCGCAGGTCAAAAAGTCGTCCTCCATACGCAAGTTTATTGACCATCAGTCGGTCCCCAGGTACAATGGTAGGCTCCATCGACTCTGTTGGGACTTTGAATGAGGCAAGCGCAAAGACTCGTATGGCATAATAGGAGACATACAAAACTGAGACGATGAGCAGTGTATTGACTGCCCAATTTGTATATCTGTCAATTTTCTTACGACTTGCCATACTATCTGAATGCTTGTTTTCCATCGACCATCTCGAATATTCTCTCATCCACTCCTCTTGTGTGGTTCTTTAAATACAACAACGAACCACGTGGCGCACAAAACTGTATGGAGTCGGATGTGGCAACCTGATCGCCCGTACTCTGCCAGTCATGATTGTCAAAGTAAAAGAGTTCATACTGGTCGCCTCGTCTGATGAAATTGTCTAAGTTCCTCGGAGCAAAGACTATCTTCTCTATCTTTGTAGGACGGTCAAATTTCAATCCGACCCATGCTCCAACGCCCTCAGTATGGTTGAACGAGGCGTACGGATCGCCGTCGAAGGCCTTCGCCCAACGGGCTCGTGTCTCCTCTTCTGTTCCCGCACCTGGCAACCCTATAATCTCGCCCATGGTTCGCACCGAATCATCTTCATTCTCATAGACTGCTATCTCAGCAATGTTGCCAAAGGTCCACGGATTGCTATAGTATCGGAAATATCTGTATCTCTTGCTGTTGTGCGTATAGACGGTGTTATATAACCTCTCAATTGGGTCGTTGCAGACATACAACGTATCTGAATGCCTGAAATCGGGGTCGTTCGAAGCCTCAAAAAACGATCCTTTCATCGTGACTATATGTATCTCGTTGTATAGATGAAACTTATAGTAGAGTGTCAATGTGTCTATCTCGCTTTGTGGCTCGAAACGTCGTATCTCGTCTGAGTACTTATCGACAAACAAGGGGTCGGATACCATCTTCTGCACTCCATTCTCATACTGAGCAAGGCCAAAGACAACAAATCCATCAACATCCCTATACTTCAACTCTCCTTCCTCTATCCAGCTCCATGCAACGGGAATCCATTCGCGACGACTCGACAGGCATAGAAAAACTGGCTTATCTCTCTCCACATCTTCATACAGATACTCCTCTACTGGAAATACCACATCACGGTTCATCGTGTCGGCATAGACAGCTGTCACATCTTTGATTCGCGGATGCAGAAAATTCTGCGGAAAACTCTTGTTGCCTCCTCTTCTCAGATCTCTGTAGAGACTGTCGTTCTGACTGTATAACTGACGATATACCTTGCCCTTACGACACCAGAAATCCCGCATCTCTTTCATCTCGCGCGTGGGAAACTCAAACATCAGTTCTCTGCCCTCCTTGCCTATTATGACGTTCCAGAAATGTGCTACATTGTTGTCGCCTCGCATCGGCATATAATCGATGGCACATGGGATACCCAATGCCCTCATCACGTAAGTTGCCAGGTCTGTATACTCCCTGCATCCCCCACTGCGCCAGCGCAGGACGCGGTCGCCTAAGTGCGGACCAAGCGGAAACATATTGGTGAAGTAGATATGTCCCTGCGAGATGGTATCAAGCACAATTTGCGCCGCCTCTATGGGGTCGTCTATCTCTTTTCCATCAAAGAGATGTTGATAAGTCTCGTATACTCGCTTTCGCCATTTGCTCGGCTCTTCATTGTCAATCTTGTATGGTAATATATACTCGAGAAAATCTTCAAGCTTAACACTCTTCGACCATTTCATCTCACGATAAACCCTCACGGCATAATCTATATTCTCTATCAGAAGTGTTGAATCAACTCGCTCAACATCTCTCCTGTACTCCTCCAATCCTATATGCAACTGACCGTAGCGCTCTGCCACCTGCTTGGCTACCTCTTCGGGCGACAGATTACCTTTTGAATAGAGTCTGAAATACTCGTAGTACGCCTTCATATCGGGGCCTTCATAATAGTGATACAACGGCATCTGCGCTATCAAATAGTTTGCACACAACAACTTCAGCGTATCGTCTTTGCAATAGTTCACGACGGCCTCTAAGTGCATCCTATTCTCACCTGCCATCTCAAGAGCCTGTTCAACTCTCTCCTGCAAACTCTTCTCGCCGCTACACGAGAGAATGAGCATTAGAATTGAAAAAACACAAAAAATTCTTTTCATCACTCCCGACATACCAAACCCTCCTCTGTCATCTCGTAGTTAAGTGAATAATCAACGTATATAACGTGTTCATCTCGTGTGACCAATAGATCCGCCACACCATAGTTATCCATTATCAGTTTCTGCATATCTCCAGCCTTTTCACATATATAACGACTCTTTGCGGGTCGCTCTACCCCGACCTTATCGGCATAATAATCCAACAACATCAGGTCGGACGTCTGACAGACAACAACGACCACCGAGTCGTACTGACACTCCCTTATCTCCCTAACAAAATCAAAATAGTAGGCTATGCACGACGAACAGGATGCATCAAACGCATAGACGAGATAAGTGCAATCGCCCGATAGATTCAACCGTTGTATCACCTCACCATCCAGCATCCCCGTCGGCTGCGTGGTGGTCATAATAGCCTCGTCAATGCGCGACGATAGACGTGTCCCCCTCTTCCCCATACACGAAACAAACAACATAGGAATCAATAACAATATAAAACGCTTCATAATGAGCACAATAAAAGCACGTTCACATTAGAGATTATCACTTGAATATATTGAGATTTATTGTAAATTTTTTACTCCACAGGCACGCAACGGCAGAAAATCGTCTCGCCATCCTCATCGTAGGAATTAGCATATAGTGT